>CADBPL010000109.1 GCA_902796535.1 Oscillospiraceae bacterium | reverse complement strand
CGCCATGCAACGGGCACGGAAATGTGCGTGATAAAGGTCATGCTGTCTTTTAATTCCTGCGGGATGGTGTCATAAAGCGGCAGCACCACCCGGCAGCCGATGAGCCGTTTGCGCAGCGCCTGCGGCAGGGAACCCGCCACATCCGCCAGACCGCCGGACGCAATAAAGGGCAGCGCTTCGCTGGCTGCATATAATACTTTCATTTTTCTCTCCTCCAGTCAAACGGGTTGTATCAGATGACGATGCCCTTGCCGACGAACACCGGGAAGCCTTCGGCGCCGCATAAGGTTTTGCCGGGCTTGAGCACAACGGATTTGTCGAAGATCACATTTTCTGCGTGGGCGCCCGCGCCGATGAAGCTGTCCTGCATGATGATGGAATTGCGCACCACGGCGCCCTTTTCAACGGTGACGCCGCGGGCGAGAATGCAGTTTTCGACCCGGCCCTTGATGACGCAGCCGTCGGAGATCAGGCAGTTTTCCACGTTGGATTCAATGCCGTAAAGCGCCGGCATATCGTCGCGCACCTTGGTGTAGATCGGGCGTTTGCTCGTGAACAGGTCGTGCGCGTTCGGCGCCTCGAGCAGCGCCATGTTCGCCTCATAATAAGCGGCCAGCGAATCGATGGCATAGGCAAAGCCCTTGTGCTCCATGGCAAAAATCTTCAGGCTGTTGATGTTCGCCAGAATAATATCTTCTTCAAAGTTTTTCTTTTTCAGGGCAGCGGCTTCGTTGACCAGCCGTTCGAGCAGCGCTTTTTTCATAAAGTAGATGTTGGTGGAAAACGTGCCCTCTTCCCCCGCTTCGCCGAACACGGCGGAGGTGACGCGGCTGCTGCCGTCGGTTTCAAACACGAGCATATTGGCCATGGCGGGCACCTTGCCGCGCTTGACCAGAATGCTGATATCCGCCCCGGTTTTTTCGTGGAAGGCCACGAACTCGGAGACGGAAAAATTCATCACCACATTGCAGTCGCTCATCAGCACATACTCTTCATCCGAGCGGGCAATAAAGTGCAGGTTGCCCTTGATGGCGTCGAGGCGGTTGCCGAAATTGCCGTTTTCGCCCGTGACAAAGGGCGGCAGCAGGTACATTCCGCCGTGCTTGCGCGCCAGATCCCACGCGCGGCCGGTGCCCAGATGATCCATCAGGGACTGGTAATTGCTCTTGGTCAGCACGCCGACCTTGCCGATGCCGGCGTTGACCATGTTGGAAAGCGTGAAATCGATCAGGCGGTAGCGGCCGCCGAACGGAACCGAGCCCATCGTGCGCATGTTGGTCAATTCAGACAGGCAGGCGTCGTATGCGTTGGAATGGATCATGCCTAAAATATCATTGGAACGAATCATTTTTCTTCCTCCTCTGCGCTCACGGCGGGAACATCCTCGCCAACCATCGCCTTGGGCGCGACGCGGGCGCCCTGACCGACCCTGACGCCGGCGCCGACCACGGCAACGCCCCATTCATCGCGGTTTTTGGTGTTTTCGGGTTTTTCACCCACAACGGCGCCCGGTTCGATGACGGCGTTTTCCGCCACGATGGCGTACTGCACCACCGCGCCTTTTTTGATAACGGTGCCGGGCATGACGATGGAGGAATCCACCACCGCGCCTTCTTCCACCTTGACGCGCGCAAAGAGCACCGAATAATCCACCTCGCCGGCAATCGAGCAGCCTTCGGTGATCATGGAATTCTGCACCTTGGCTTTGGCGGAAATGTAATGCGGCGGCGCAGCCGAGCTTTTGGAGTAAATGCGCCAGGAGGGATCGGACAGGTCGAGGTCGACGCTCGGCCGCAGCAGGTCAAGGTTGGCCTCCCACAGGCTGTCGATGGTGCCCACGTCCTTCCAGTAGCCGTCGAAGCAATAGGCAAACAGCCGCTCCCCGGCCTGATGCATGGCGGGGATGAGATCCTTGCCGAAATCGTTGCTGGAGGTTTCATCGGCTTCGTCTGCCAGCAGATATTCGCGCAGCTTGCTCCAGGTGAACACGTAAACGCCCATCGACGCTTTGTTGCTGTGCGGCTCTTTGGGCTTTTCTTCAAATGCGGTGATCGCGCCGTTGTCATCCACCAGCATCAGGCCGAAGCGGGAGGCCTCCTCCCACGGCACTTCGAGCATGGCGATGGTGCAGGCTGCGTCCTTTTCTTTGTGATAGGCGAGCATTTTGGAATAATCCATTTTATAGATATGGTCGCCCGAAAGGATGCACACGTATTCCGGGTCATAGCGGTCGATGAAGTTGATGTTCTGATAAATCGCGTTCGCCGTGCCCTTATACCATTCGCTGCCCTCGATTTGCTGATAGGGCGAAAGAATGTGAACGCCGCCGCTTTCGCGGTCAAGATCCCACGCCGCGCCGTTGCCGATGTAATCGTTCAGTTCCAGCGGCTGATACTGGGTCAGAACACCCACCGTATAAATGCCGGAATTCACGCAGTTGGACAGCGGAAAATCAATGATCCTGTACTTGCCGCCGTAGGGCACGGCAGGCTTGGCGATGTTTTTGGTCAAGATACCGAGTCTGCTGCCCTGACCGCCGGCCAGGAGCATGGCAATGCACTCTGTTTTCTTGGACATTAGGAAAACCTCCTGTTCTTCAATTGTTTATCGTAAATATTTAAAACCGTTTTGATCCATTCCTCCAGCCGGTATTCCCGAAAAACCGCTTCGCTTTGCGCGGTCAGCCGGGCTTCGGACGGGGGGGAACGGAGGATTTGACGGATTTTTTCGGTCAGCGCGGAAGCATTGCCGCACGGAAAAAAGCTTGCGCACGGCAGCGCCAGCGCGGTGTGCGCCGGAATATCGCTGAGCACGGTGGGCACCTTCAGCCACGCCGCTTCCAGCACCGAATAGGGCAGCCCCTCGCTGCGGCTCGGCGCCAGAAACAAGTCGCAAAGCCGGAAATAGCTGGCAATGTCGTTGCGCGGGGGCAGCAGATGAAGCCACGCGGGGATCGCCCCGAAGCGCTGTGTGATCTTTTCCCGGATCGCCTCCCGGTTCGAGGTCAGGATCAGGATCAGATCGGCCGCGTCGCCCGTTCGGTTCAGGCTTTCCAGCGCCTCCAGCGCCAGATCCACGCCCTTGACCTCGTATAAAAAGCCGAAAAGCATCAGCGTTTTGGCGTTTTCGCGCAGCCCGAGCGCGGCTTTGTCCAGCGGCTCAAACTGCTCCAGCCGCGGGAAGAAGATGGCGTTTTTCGCCGTAAAGGCGGGGTTCTTCGGATAGAACCGTTTGGCGTCGTCCGTCAGCTTTTCGCTGCAGCCGATAAAGGCTTTGCCGCGCAGCAGGAATTTTTCGATCACGCGGGCGGGCCCTTGGTGAATGTGCAAAGCGCAGTGCAGATGAATGAGCTGCGGGATTTTTTTGCCCCATGCCGCCAGATCGAACAGCAAAACATAAGGTAATTTGTAAAAGTGATGGTGGATGAGCGAAACGCCGTGCCGTTTGATGACGCGGCGCAGCAGCTTCAGGTCGGACAGGAAACGGCCTGACAGATAATACACCGTCGCCTGTTCACCCAGCTCCTGCGCCCAGTCCCGCTCGGCGGTGGCGGCGGGGAAGACGTAGACCGTGCTCCACCCGCGTTCGCCGACAGCCTCGCGCAGCGCTTCCAGCGAATTGATGAAGTTGCCGCGGCAGGGGGATTTGAAATCGGCAAAATGCAGCACCGTTTTGCTCATGCTTTTTTGACCGCTCCCCTCTTTTTTGGCGCGCGGCGCACGAGCCGGAGATAGATCGTGCTTAAGCCCGCCAGATCGAGCGACAGGCACTGCTCATGGCCGTGCATGGCGATGGGCTGCGTTTTGACCTTGCCGGTTATGCCGCGCCCCGTGCCGCCGAAGCGCTCCTCGTCGGAATTGAACACAACCTCGTAGGTGCCGGCGGCCGGCACGCCGATTTTGTAGTCGCCGCGGTCAACGGTGGTGAGGTTCGACACGCAGATCAGCTCCTTGCCCTTGTCGTCTATGCGGCGGAAGGCGATGACCGAGTTGGTGTTGTCGTCGCTCGAGATCCACGAAAAGCCCTCCCAGCTGTAATCGATCTGCCACAGCGGGGCGTTCGCCCTGTAAAAATGGTTCAGCTCTTTGGTGTAGTCTTTGAGCTTGCGGTGCATTTCGTAATCGAGCAGCAGCCAGTCAAGCCCCGCGTCGTATTTCCATTCGATGAACTGGCCGAATTCGCAGCCCATGAACAGCAGCTTTTTGCCCGGGTGGGCGTACATATAGCCGAGGAAGGAACGCACGCCGGCAAATTTTTCTTCGTAGGTGCCGGGCATTTTGTTGATGAGCGAGCACTTGCCGTGCACCACTTCATCGTGCGAAATGGGCAGGACAAAGTTTTCGGAGAATGCGTAGAAAAACGAGAACGTCAGGTATTCGTGGTTGAATTTGCGGTAGATGCCGTCCAGCGAAAAATATTTGAGGCAGTCGTTCATCCACCCCATGTTCCACTTGAAGTTGAAGCCGAGCCCGCCGTCGCACGTCGGCTTGGACACCAGCGGGAACGAGGTGGATTCCTCCGCGATCATCATGCAGTCCCAGAAATCGCGGAAGATGGATTCGTTCAGCTTGCGAATGAAGGCGATGGCTTCGAGGTTCTGGTTGCCGCCGTAGATGTTCGGCTGCCACTGCCCCTCTTCGCGCGCGTAATCCAGATAGACCATGGAGGCGACAGCGTCGATGCGCAGCCCGTCGATGTGGTATTCCTTCAGCCACATCGCGGCGGAGGAAATGAGAAAGCTCTGCACCTCGTTTTTGCCAAAGTCAAACACGCGCGTGCCCCACTGGTAGTGTTCCCCTTTTTTGGGGTCGGCATACTCATAACACGGCTCTCCGTCAAATTCATACAGCCCGTAGGCGTCCTTCGGAAAATGAGCCGGCACCCAGTCGAGAATAACGCCGACGCCCGCCTGATGGCAGCGGTCGACGAAATACATAAAATCCTTCGGCTCGCCGTAACGCGAGGTGGGCGCGAAATAACCGGTGACCTGATAGCCCCACGACCCGTCAAACGGGTATTCGCCCAACGGCATCAGCTCAATGTGGGTGTAGCCCATTTCGACCACGTAGGGGATCAGCGCATCCGCCAGCGCGCGGTAGGAATAAAAGTTGCCGTCGTCATACTGCTTCCAGCTCCCCGCGTGCACCTCGTAAATGTTGACCGGCTCGTCATAGATCCGCACCTTTTTGCGGTGCCTGAGCCATTCGTCATCCTGCCAGTCGTAGCCGCTCAGGTCGTAGAGCTTGGAGGCGTTTTGCGGGCGGGTCTCGGTGTGGAGCGCGTAGGGGTCGCTTTTGAGCAGCTCGCGCCCGTCTTTTGCGCGAATGGCAAATTTGTAAACGTCGAAGACATGAAGACCTTCGATCACGGTCTCCCATACGCCGCCGGTGAGCGGGCGCATCGGGTGCGCGCCGCTGTTCCAGCCGTTGAAATCGCCCACCACGCTCACGCCCTGAGCGTGGGGCGCCCACACGCGGAACACGACGGAACCGTCCGGCTGAAAATGCGCGCCCAGATATTCGTAGCTGCGGGCGTTTTCCCCTTTGTTGAACAAGTAAAGCGGTAAATTATCCATTTCTTTATCTCCCACGGTTTGCGACAGATTCTTATACAAAGTTATCATATCAAATTCTTTTGCAAATTTCAAGCCGTTTTATTGCATTTTGTCAAAAGTAAAGGAAAAATAAGCGTTCCGATTTGTGTAGTTTGTTACAAAATCACCCTTTGTACGGCAAAAAGCGCAGGAATCTGCGGCAGACCCGCCGTTTGGGGCGGGCGGCGCAGGCGGCCGGAAAGCAGCCGGTTATCCTTTATATACCTGAAAAAAGAAAGAAAAAAGGTTGACAACCGTTTTGCGCTGTGGTATAGTGGATAAGCCGCTTATTCCGGGTTGCGCAATTTTGCGCCCAAATTCGCCCCCTGCGGGCGGTACCCCACAGTAGCGAGACTTATTAAAAGAGGGAAAAATTATGTACGCCATCATCGAAACCGGCGGCAAGCAGTACAAAGTTTCTGCCGG
>CADBPL010000108.1 GCA_902796535.1 Oscillospiraceae bacterium | reverse complement strand
GGCCGGGAATGATCATGACGTTTTTGGCATGGAGATAATCCATGGCGAACTGCTGATCGTCGGTGATGTTGAACTTTTTGACGTCGAGCTTCGGGAAGATGTAGAACGCCGCCGAGTTTTTGACGAACGAGACGCCGTCGATCTTTGCCAGCTCACGGCAGCAGGCCTCACGCTGTTCATAAAGGCGGCCGCCGGGCACGATCATGGCGCGGGTGCTGTCGGGGTCGTTGAGCGCGGCGGGGATGACCAGCTGCATGAGCGCGTTGGCGCACAGGCGCATGGCGGAAAGCTGAACCAGACCGGCGATAAAGCCCTGCGCGTGTTCCTTCGGGCCGCTGACGACCATCCAGCCGCAGCGGAAGCCGCACACGATGTGGGATTTGGACAGGCCGTTCATGGTGCAAACCAGCAGATCGGGGGCGAGCGCGGCAGTGGAAACGTGCTCCAGATCATCCATGACCAGCCGGTCGTAAATTTCATCGGAAAAGATCACAAGGTCGTTTTCGCGGGCGATCTGAATCAGCTCCTCCAGCACCTCTTTCGGATAGAGCGCGCCGGTGGGGTTGTTGGGGTTGATGATGACGATGGCGCGGGTCTTGGGCGTGATCTTTTTGCGGATGTCGTTCACATCCGGATACCACGCGGACTGCTCGTCGCAGATGTAATGCACCGGTTTCGCGCCGGCAATGTGAACGGAATTTGTCCACAGGGAATAGTCGGGCGCAGGAACCAGAATTTCATCGCCGTAATTGAGCAAAGCGATGAGCGCCATGGTGACCAGCTCGCTCACGCCGTTGCCGATGAAGCAGTCATCCGGCGTAATGCCCTGAACGCCCTTGCCCTTGTGATAATTGCAAATGGCTTCACGGGCGTCAGGCATACCCTTCAGGTCGCAGTAGGCCACGGCCTTGTCGGCGTTTTCGAGCAGAGCGTTCCGCACGCTGTCGGGCATTTTGAAATCGAAGGTGGCGGGGTTGCCCGTGTTCAGGCGCAGCACGTCGATGCCCTCTTTGCGCATACGCATCGCCTCAACAAAAACGGGGCCGCGAATATCGGAATGGACAAGCTGAAGTTTATCGGACTTACCGATCTCTCTCATGGGGGATCTCTCCTTTTCTGCATAGCGTTTCATGTAGTATTATACAACGATTTTATGATCTGTCAAGCAATAATCCGCGCGGGATCTTTTTGCGGTTAGTGCCTGCGAACCTTGACAGCGCTGCGGCGTTTTGCTATAATCCTGCTGAAACAATGTCAATGAGGGAGATGTGTTCTGATGAAAAAAAGCCGCACTGTTTTTTCACTGCTGTTATGTGCCGCCCTGCTGTTCGGCAGCTTTGCGCTGCCCGCTTCCTCGGCGGACAGTGCAGCCGGGCGGATCGATTACACGATCACCAGCCCTTACGCCGACGTAAACTGGGAAGAAATCAACCAATACAAAACCGCGCTGCACACCCACACCAACGCCAGCGACGGCGACATCACGCTGAAAGAGAGCATCGAAACGCATTATCTGCAGGGCTTTGACATCGTTGCCACCACCGACCACGGCATCAACAACAAAAGCTGGGTCAGGGCGGAGGATTCCGACTACCGCCTGATCCATGGCGCGCTGGCGCTGCTCAAGCGCAACGAGGGCGAGCTGGTCTATCTGGGCGACGCCGGCACGTTCGACAAAAGCGGCGCAAGCTACACGCTCACCCGCCGCAGCAACGGCGACGATTATCTGACCGTGAACGGCAGCGGCGAGGCGCGCACCATCCTGCGCCTGCCCAACGGCATTGAAAACAACGCCGTTTCCATCAACGCCCACGTCAACAGCTGGTTCTGCGATTATCAGGATAACGGCATCAACGATTACGTCGACGCGCTCAGGGGCGTGACCAAAGCCGGCGGCATTTGCGTGATCAACCACCCCGGCGAATACACCAAGGCGCGCAACGACCTGACGGAAGACGAAACCTACAACGAAAGCAACCTGATCTACCGTTATTACATCAACAAGTTCTACGGCCTGATCCAGCAGTATCCCGCCTGCCTTGGCATCGACATTAACAGCAAGGGCGACAGCCGCACCCGTTACGACCGCAAGCTGTGGGATGTGATGCTCAGGCGCAGCACGCCCGGCGGCAAAAACATTTTCGCCATCGCCTCCAGCGACGCGCACCAGAGCAGCGTGATCAACACCGGCTATTCCCGCCTGCTGATGACCGAATTAACCTCGGCGCAAGCCAGAAAAGCGCTGGAAAACGGTCAGTTCTTTGCGTGCAGCTACTGCAACGGCAACCAGAAGGATCTGGAAAACATTCTGGAAAATCTGGAAAAATACTACGGCACGGACGGCGCGCTTTACGCCAGAGTGAAGGAAACCGTGGAAGAAATGCGCACGCGCGTGCAAAACGTGGCCAACGGCACGGAGAAGAAAAAGTCCTCCGCCGCGTCCCCGCTGCGCCTGATCGACAACGAGGGCTATTTTCACGGGGAAGAAACCCGCATCACCGCCGTCACCGCCGATAACGAGGCTGACACGGTCACCGTCAAAACCGACAACGCCAAGCTCGTTCGCTTCATTGCCGACGGCAAGGTCATCGCCGTGATGAAGGCGCAGGACGGCGTTTGCACGCTCGACCTGAACGCGTATTCCGATCAGCTCGGATGCTATGTCCGCGCCGAGGTTTTCGGTGAAGGCGGTTTCCTTTACACCCAGCCGCTGCTGCTCAGCTACAAAGGCGAGCCGGAAGCCCGGGAATACCGCTGGATCAACATTCCCGTGATCGACGCGCTGTTCGCCGAGGTACGCCGCCTGTTCACAATTTTGTCAAGGTAATCAGCTTTACAACACAAAACAAAACCGCGCTGATCCGAAAGCCATCGGGTGAGCGCGGTTTTTGTTATGTGCCGATTTCGGTTTTTCAAATCGTCAGCTCCAGCCCGTCGAACGCGACGCCGTATTCATACGGATGCCGTGCCGCCAGTTGCCGGGATAAGGCGTCCGCCCAGCGCCGCGCGTTCACGTGCGTGTGCAGCACCCGTTTCGCCTTTGCTTTGTCAAAATACGGGATGCAGTCGTCGGGTGAAAAATGCGCCGTTTCGCAGACAAGCAGTTCCAGCTCCGTTTCAAAAGCGGCCTGTGGAAAATCCACCGATGGGCGGCAGAGATCGCCGGTGAATAAAACCCTTTTGTTTTCCGCTTCGATCAGGAAGGCAAAGGAGTTTTCGCAATGCTTCGTTCTGATCGCCGTCACGCGCAGGTTCTCATCTTCATAAACAACGCCCTCCTCAAACGGCTCGATGCGCAGGTTTTCACGCAGGGGCTTGCCGTCGGTCGTCGCCGTCAGCCAGGCGCGCAGGGGCGGAATCAGGCGGCTGTCGGGCAGCAAAATCAGCGGATCAGCGGCTTTGAAATACCAGTTCACCAGATCGACAAACGAGAGCAGCCCGTCTGTGTGATCTCCATGCGGATGGGTACAGATGGCAAGCCGGACGTTTTCCAGCGCGATCCCGCGCTTTCTCAAATCCTCTACCACCTGCGTTCCCATATCGACAAGATAATAAAACCCGTTGACCTCCAGCATAACGGAAGAACAGCGGCGATCGGATTCCGGCACGCCGTGTGACGTTCCGATAAATATCAGTTTCATCGTAAACCTCCCTTATCCCAGCCTCGCCTGAGAGCGTCAAGAAACGCGGTCGTTTCTTCCCGGCTGTTAAAAATGTGTACCGTCCGACCGTCGGCGTATTTTTGGATCCGTTCCAGAACAATCGGACGGTTGACCGAGTTGTATTGCAGCACAAAGCCGACGAATTCCGGGTCGATCTCATCGGCCTGCTCAAACCACGGCATATCCGGCCGGGCAGTACCGCGCCTTGCCATGATCCCCTCATAACATACCTCGGTCGGATAATCGAGAAAAATGATCGTGTCGCAATGAGCCATACGCAGTTCCATGGTCGCGCCGTAATTGCCGTCGATGATCCATTCATCCTCTGCCACGATGCTTCTGACGGCTTCGACCATTTCCTCTTTCGGCAAAAACGTTCTGTCCGCCCGCCACCGGATCCTATCCAGCGGATAAAGCGGCAGACCCGTGATCTCATGGAGTTCACGCGAAAAAACGCTTTTGCCGCTGCCCGGGCAGCCGATTACGATGACCTTTTTCATTTGTTTTCCTTTCACAAATCGGAATTTGGCGAGCTGGCGCTCAAAGCCGATAGCTGATAGCTGATAGCCGATAGCTCATT
>CADBPL010000107.1 GCA_902796535.1 Oscillospiraceae bacterium | reverse complement strand
TACCTGTGCAAAAACTGCAAGCACAGTGAGTTTTTCCTCAACGGCGAGGTCGGCTCCGGCTTTGACCTGCCGCCCAAAAACTGCCCGAACTGCGGCAGCCCGATGATGCGCGACGGTCACGATATCCCCTTTGAAACCTTCCTCGGCTTCAAGGGCGACAAATCGCCCGATATCGACCTGAACTTTTCCGGCGAGTATCAATCCCGCGCGCACCGCTACACCGAAGAGCTGTTCGGTCTGTCCCACGTGTTCAAAGCCGGAACGGTCAGCACCGTGGCGGATAAAACCGCGTTCGGGTTCGTTAAAAAATATTTTGAAGCCAAGGAAATGTCAGTGCATAACGCCGAGATCGACCGCCTTTGCCGCGGCTGCACCGGCATCAAGCGCACCACGGGTCAGCACCCGGGCGGCATGGTCATCGTGCCCAACCACATGGAGGCTGAAGATTTTACCCCCATCCAGCACCCGGCGGACGATGTTGAGGCCGATTCGCGCACGACGCACTTTGACTTCCACGCTCTGCATGACACCATCCTCAAGCTCGACAACCTCGGCCACGATGTGCCGACGCTTTATAAATACCTCGAAGATTTCACGGGCATTTTAGTCACCGACGCCGACGTCTGCGACAAAAAGCTGTATCAGATGATCGTCAGCACCGAACCGCTGGGCATCAAACCGGAAGATATCGACTGTGAGACCGGCACGCTTTCCATTCCCGAAATGGGTACGGGCTTTGTGCGGCAGATGCTGCTCGAAGCGCAGCCGAAGGGCTTTTCCGACCTGCTGCAGATCTCCGGCCTGTCCCACGGCACCGACGTTTGGCTGGGCAACGCGCAGGAGCTGATCCACAACGGCACCTGCACGATTTCCGACGTGATCGGAACGCGCGACAGCATCATGGTTTACCTCATGCATAAGGGGCTGGAGCCCGACATGGCGTTCAAAATCATGGAGATCGTGCGCAAGGGCAACGCGCCCAAGCTCCTCACGGATGAGCATAAGCGCCAGATGCGTGAGCACAACGTGCCGGAATGGTATATCGAGTCATGCCTGAAGATCAAGTATATGTTCCCCAAAGCGCACGCCGCCGCCTATGTGATCGCGGCGCTGCGGCTGGGGTGGTATAAAATCTATCACAAGCTGGCTTATTACGCCGCCTACCTGACGGTGCGCGGCGAGGATCTGGACGCCGACACCATTTTGCTCAGCGCAGAGCAGGTGCGGCGCAAGATGAAGGAGATCACCGATAAGGGCAAGGACGCGACGCCGAAGGAACAGTCGCAGTATACAGCCCTGCAGGTGTTGCTTGAAATGAAGGCGAGGGGCATTGAATTTTTGCCTATCGACATTTATAAATCAGATGCGACGGTTTTCAAGATCGAGGACGGCAAGATCCGTTTGGCGTTTTCTTCTTTAATCGGAACAGGCGAGACGGCGGCCAGAGCATTGGCGGCTGCCCGCGACGACGGCGAGGGCGAATTTGTCTGTGTGGATGAATTCCAGCGCAGGGCGGGCGTTTCCAGCAGTGTGATCACGGCGCTGAAAAACGCCGGCGCGCTGGACTGCCTGCCGGACAATATGCAGATCAGCCTTTTTGATATGTGACACGATCTCAACGCAATTGTGAGGGAAAGAATATGGATACCAACAAATACTTTCAGCATCATTCGACCATTCCTGTTGTAGTGAAGGATAAAGACACCGGCAAGGTGCTCCATCTGGCCTTCATGAACCAGCAGGCGCTGGAAAAAACCATTGAAACGGGCGAAGCGTGGTATTGCAGCCGCAGCAACGGAAAGCTGTGGAAAAAGCGTTCGGAACAAAAGCAGACGGTGGCGAGCATTTATGTGGATTGCGACAACGATTCGCTGCTCATGAAGGTTCACCAGACCGGTACGGCCTGCCACAAGGGCAAGAGCAGCTGCTTCCATCGCCGTATCTGGCCGGAAGAATGATTCGCCGCAATCTTTGCTTCAGCGGCCCTTCGCGCATCCCTTTGAATCAGTGATTGCTGAAAGATGATATTGACGGACAGGAGAATAACCGCATGAAAAAACACACGAAAGCGATCCTCGGCGCGCTTGGCGCAGCCGCGGCGGCCAACTGCGTCCACGCCGCCTTTTACAAACCGGAAAAGAAACCCCGGATCGAGCTTGCGCCCGAAAACTGCAACGCGGAGCGGGCGTGCGAGCACATCAGTCAGGCGCTTCAGATCCCGACCGTATCCAACCCCGAAAAAGAAAAAGTAGATTGGTCACAGTTTGATCGCTTCCACCGCTTTTTGGAGGAAGCCTATCCGCTCATTCACGAAAAACTTGAAAAAGAGGTCGTGCCGGAAGCCAGCCTGCTCTACCGATGGAAGGGCAAAAACCCGGCGCTGGAGCCGATCGCGCTTTTGGCGCATCAGGATGTTGTGCCCGTCGCCCCCGGCACCGAAGACGATTGGACGCGTCCGGCCTTCAGCGGCTATAACGACGGCGAATATATCTGGGGCCGCGGTGCGCTCGACATGAAGAATCACCTGATCGGCGTCATGGAAGCGGTGGAAACGCTGCTGGAAGAGGGCTTTGAGCCCGAGCGCGACGTTTACCTGTGCTTTGGTCACGATGAAGAGGTGGTCGGCCGTGAAACGGCGGGCGCCAAATCCATTGTGAAAATCCTCGAATCCAGAGGCGTTCATCTGGACAGCGTTCTGGATGAGGGCGGCGCCATTCTGCCGGTACATATCAAGGGCATTTTCAAAGGCTATCTGGCCGGCGTCGGCATTGCCGAAAAGGGCTACGCCGATTTTGAGATCAGTCTGGAGAGCAAGGGCGGCCATTCTTCCCAGCCGCCGAAGCATTCCGGTCTGGGCGAAATGGCTAAGGTCATCACCGACTTGGAAAACCATCAGTTCAAATCTCAGGTCATGCCGTTCCTTGTCGATCTGTTCGACACGATCGGCCGCAAGACCTCTTACCCGGCCCGACTGGTCATGTGCAACCTCAAGGCGCTCATGCCGCTGGTGCGTGTGATCATGAAGCAGATCCCGCCGGCCGCCAGCCTGATTCGCAGCACCATCGGCGTTACCATGGCCAGCGGCAGCCCCGCCGCCAACGTTCTGCCGCAAAACACGAGCATCGTGGTCAATTTCCGCGCCATGCCCGGCACCAGCATTGAAGATATTGAAAAGCATATCCGAAAATCCGTTCGCAACAAAAAGATCAACATCAAAACCCTCAACAGCAAAGAGGCGTCCGGCTTTTCTTCGACCGATTCCCGCGCGTACCGCGTGATCGAAAGCGTGACCACCGCCAACCACCCCGACGCTGCCGTTGCTCCGTTTTTGGTCATGGGCGGCACCGACGCGTGGTATTATGAGGGCATTTGCGATCACGTTTACCGCTTCTCTCCCTTTATTGCCGACACAAAGCTTTTGCTCTGCACCCATGGCACCAATGAGCGCCTGCCGGTCAAATCCGTCGGCGAGGCGGTCGTGTTCTTCAAGCGCTATATCCGCGCTTTAGCCGGTGAATAAACCGATTCTATTCTTGAGAAAGGAGGACTGAGCCGATGCTCGGAAAATACGTCCGCGTATGCGTCACCAAGCGAATGAATGAAATCGACCCGGCAACCGGCTTGGTCAATCAACTCAATTTCGGCAGGATCGAGGGAACCAACGCTGCCAAAAACGTGTTGGGCGCCTATATCATGGGCATCGACCATCCCGTGCGCAACTTTGACGGGCGCGTGATCGCGATCATTCGCCGCAAAAACGGCGAGCGGCTCTGGGTCGCTGCGCCGAAAAGCACCCGCTTCATCGTCAACGACATCCGCGAGGCGGTCGCTTACGCGGAAGGGGAGGGCGACGGCTACGCCATCGACTGCCTGTATGAGAGCAGCTGCGGCGCGGTGGTTTACCGCATGATCAACGGGGAGCTGCGCTATCTGCTCATCAAAAACAAACGCAGCGCCAACTGGGGCTTCCCCAAGGGGCATATCGAGCCGGGTGAGACCAAGGAGGAAACGGCAATGCGCGAGGTGCTGGAAGAAACCGGCATCCATATCCACATCCACCCCGGCTTCGTTTCCCGCTCGGAATACACGATTCAGGGCAAGGTCGAAAAATCCGTTTCGATCTTTGTGGCCGGCACGACCGACACGCAGACCGTGATCCAGCAGGAAGAGATCGAAGATTATATCTGGCTCAACTATCAAAAGGCGTGGAAGGTTCTCAAGTTTGAAAACGACCGCTCCATTCTGGAAAAGGCCAACAAGTTCCTGATCCACATCGGTGTGGCACAGCCGACCCCGGAGGTGACGCACACTTGACAGAACATCTGGTAGAACAGTTTGTGGATCTGTTTCAAAACCGCATTCCGCCGGAGCTGACGGTGTTTATCATTTCTCTGTTCCCGGTTTTGGAGCTGCGCGGCGGTCTGATCGCCGCAAAACTGCTCGACATGGATCTGCTCCGCGCTTTTGCGATCTGTTATATCGGCAATATGCTTCCGATCCCGTTCATTCTGTTGTTTATCCGAAAAATTTTTCATGTTTTGCGCAAACGCCGTTTTTGGAAAAAAATCATTGAGCGGCTTGAGGTTCGCTCCAAACGCAAAAATGAAACGGTTCAAAAATACCGCGGCTGGGGCCTGCTGCTGCTGGTGGCCATCCCCCTGCCCGGCACCGGCGGCTGGACGGGCGCGCTGGTGGCGGCGCTGGCGGATATGCGTCTGCGCACCGCCATACCGATCATTGCCGCGGGCGTTCTGATTGCCGGGCTGATCATGTCGGCTCTGAGTTACGGTTTACCTGCTATTTTAACCTGAAGGCGCGCCGCAATCCGCGCGGCGCCGCCTTGAAAAAAGGGATGATCTTTTTGAAAAGGAATACCCCTTACGACGGCGTCACGACCTATACCGTCAAAGAACGCAACGCCTATCTGCTCGGCATTATCGGGCAGAACATGATCTATCAGATCATCGGCACCGGGCTGCAGTATTACTTTGAATCGGTTATCTTTCTGCCGGCTCTTGCCGTCGGCGCCATTATGGCGGGCGCCCGCGTGTGGGATGCGTTCAATGACCCGATGATGGGTACGCTCGTGGACCGCACCCGCACCAAATGGGGCAAGTGCCGCCCATGGCTGCTGTATTGCCCGTTCCCGCTGCTGCTCATTACGTGCCTTTGCTTCACCAATTTCGGCTTTTACACCAGCCCGAACGCAAACCACGCCCTGATCATCGCGTGGGCGGCTGTTACCTATGTGCTGTGGGGCATGTGCTACACCGTCGGCGATATTCCGCTGTGGGGCATCACTGCCGTGATGACCCGGCGGGACGATCACCGCAACAAAATTTTAGCGTTGGCGCGCGCGTTCGCCGGCCTTGGCGGCACCGTGACGCTCATCCTCATTCAGCCGGTCTCCAT
>CADBPL010000106.1 GCA_902796535.1 Oscillospiraceae bacterium | reverse complement strand
TACCCGAGCGATACGACGACTATTTGAAGCTGTATTACGGAAACGACTATATGACGCCGAAGCAGGGCCATTTTCACTTTCAGATGGATAAGGTTTTGCTGCCGAAAATGGATAAAAAATTAACTTGAATTCTAATCGAAAAGAGAAAAAACATGACAGCATTGATTTTGAATTCCGGATTAGGTCACAGAATGGGTGAGCTGACAAAGGATCACCCCAAATGTATGACAGAACTTTCCCGATCGGAAACCATATTGAGCCGTCAGTTAAAACTGCTGGCTGCCGCCGAGATTCACGACGTTGTGATTACCACCGGCTATTACGATTCCGTTCTGGAGGAATACTGCCGATCGTTGGCGTTAGATCTCAACATAACCTTTGTCTGTAATCCGCTGTACGCCTCCACCAACTATATCTATTCTATTTATTGCGCGCGCGAGCATTTGCGGGATGACGATATCGTGCTGATGCACGGCGATCTGGTTTTTGAAGAGGATGTTTTGCGCCGTCTGTTGGCGTTCCCGTTCAGCTGCATGACGGTTTCTTCGACTTTGCCGCTGCCGCAGAAGGATTTCAAGGCGGTTGTGCAGAACGATCGGATCGAGCGCATCGGCATCCATTATTTTGACAATGCCGTGGCCGCGCAGCCTTTATATAAGTTCAGAAAAAAAGACTGGCTTCTCTGGCTGCAGGAGATCGAGCGTTTTTGTGAAAGCGGCGACCCGGCCAGGCGCAGCTGTTACGCCGAAAACGCCTTTAACGAGATCTCCGACCGCTGCCCGCTCTACACGCTCGATGTGCTTGACGCGCTTTGCGGCGAGATCGATACGCCGGAGGATCTGCAAATGATCCAGGCCCGCCTGGCGGCGATTCGGGAAAAAACCGTCTACCTGTGCTTTTCGACCGATATGGTTCACAGCGGTCACGTCACAATCATTCAAAAGGCGGCGAAACTCGGTCGGCTGATCGTCGGCGTGTTGACAGACAAAGCCGTTCTGACCTATAAACGTTTTCCGTTGATCCCGTTTGAAGAGAGAAAGATTCTGTTTGAAAATCTGGCAGGGGTCTCTCAGGTCGTGGAGCAAACCACGCTGAGTTACCGCGAAAATCTGGAAAAACTGCGCCCGGATTACGTTGTTCACGGCGACGATTGGAAAGAGGGATTCCAAAAGCCCATTCGGGAAGAAGTCATTCGGATTCTGTCTTCTTACGGCGGCCAGCTGGTCGAATTCCCGTATTCTGCCAACCGGCAGCTTATCGAGATCGAAAAACGTGCCCGAGCAGAGGTTTCCATGCCGGATATTCGCCGGAAGCGATTGAAAAGAACGCTTGAAATCAAAGGCCTTGTGACTGCCATCGAAGCTCACAACGGGCTGACAGGCCTGATTGCGGAAAACACGGCCGTCATCCATAACGGCGTTTCGCGGCAGTTTGACTGTATGTGGGTCAGCTCGCTGTGCGACAGCACCGCAAAAGGCAAGCCTGACATTGAACTGGTCGATATGTCCTCCCGGTTCCGGACAATCGACGACATTCTGGACGTTACGACAAAGCCCATCATCTTTGACGGCGACACCGGCGGCCTGACGGAACACTTTGTTTACACCGTGCGCACGCTGGAACGCATGGGCGTATCCATGGTCATAATTGAAGACAAGACCGGCCTGAAGAAAAACAGTCTGTTTGGCGCCGAAGTGAGGCAGACGCAGGCGCCGATCAACGAATTCTGCGAAAAGATCCGTGCCGGAAAAGCCGCGCAGAAAACGGCTGATTTTATGATTTGCGCACGCATCGAAAGCCTCATCCTCGAACAGGGAATGCAGGACGCTCTGACCCGCGCTTTTGCTTTTGCAAACGCCGGAGCAGACGCGATCATGATCCACAGCCGAAAGAAAGACCCCTCTGAAGTTTTTGAATTTGTTCGTGCGTTCCGCAGGAAGAATGAAACAACTTATCTGGTGGTCGTGCCGACCTCCTTCAACAGCGTTACGGAAGATGAATTCCGCGCGCTTGGGGTGAACGTTGTCATCTACGCCAACCACCTGACCCGCGCCGCTCTGCCTGCCATGCAGAAAGCAGCTGAGCTGATTCTGGAAAACCAGCGTTCGCTGGAATGCGATCCGATTTGTATGCCTTTTAAAGAGATTATTCGCTTGATTCCGGAGGGTTAACAGGATGGATCAGGTTATCATATCTGCCGATCCGCAGTATGCGGCGTTCGATCAGTTCTTGCAGCGTGTTGGCGCCCGGAGAACCTTTTTGGTTTGTGACGGCTCCCTTCCGTTTCTTCCGATCGCCGACTATCTGCGCAGCTATTCCGATCAGCATGACCGGGCTTTGGTTTCGTTTTCGGATTTCTCTCCGAACCCGACCTATGAGTCTGTCCGGAAAGGCGTCGCCTGCTTCCGAAAGGAACGGTGCGACCTGATCCTTGCCATTGGCGGCGGAAGCGCGATGGATGTGGCAAAATGCGTTAAGCTGTATGCGGAAATGGACGATACCCGGAATTATCTGACCCAGCCCATCGTTCCCAATTCGATCCCGCTGATCTGCGCGCCGACGACCGCGGGCACAGGCAGCGAAGCAACACAGTTTGCCGTGATCTATTATAATGGTGAAAAGCAGTCGATCTCACACCCGAGCTGCATCCCATCCGCCGTTCTGTTTGACCCCGATTTTTTAAAAACGCTGCCGGAATACCAAAAAAAATCCACGATGCTGGACGCGTTCTGTCATGCGGTCGAATCCCTGTGTTCCGTGCGTTCCACGGCGGAAAGCAATCGCTTTGCTTTGCGGGCTCTGCAGATCCTGATAAAAAACGCGGAAGACTACCTTGGCAGGAACACGTGCCGGTCGGAAATGCTCACCGCGGCAAATCTTGCCGGAAAAGCGATCAACATTTCTCAAACCACCGCCGGACACGCCATGGCATATAAGCTGACTTCCCTCTACGGCATTGCGCACGGGCACGCTGCCGCTTTGTGCGTAGCGGAGCTCCTGCCGTTTATGGCCGACCACATGGATCTTTGCGTTGATCCGCGCGGAAAAGAACATTTGCAGGGTGTCTTTGAACAGCTCGCGGCTGTTTTCGGCCGGTCGGATATTGAAAGCATGTGCGAAGCGGTCAGGCAGTTTATTCTGCAAACGGGTCTTTCGCGCCCGACGATCACGGACGACACGCAGCTCGGCCTTCTGTGCAGCTCCGTCAATCCCGTCCGCTTAAAAAACAACCCTGTCCCGCTCGATCCGCAGACGATCAGAGCGATCTATCAACGAATTTTAACAGAGCAGGTAAATTGAAATGAACGTCCAACAGTTTTCAGAAATACTCCATTGTGATTTTTTTACCGGCGTGCCGGATTCTCAGCTGAAAGCGCTTTGCGATTATCTGATGGAAAAATACGGGATCGATCCAAATCACCACATTATCGCGGCCAACGAAGGCAACGCGGTCGGTCTGGCCGCGGGGTATCATTTGGCAACAGGCAAAACGCCTGTTGTTTATATGCAGAACAGCGGCGAGGGGAACGCCGTCAATCCGATCGCTTCTCTTTTGAACGACCATGTTTACGCCATCCCCGCGCTTTTTATTATCGGCTGGCGCGGCGAGCCCGGCGTTCACGACGAGCCGCAGCATATTTATCAGGGAAAGATCACGCTTTCTCTGCTGGACGAAATGGATATTCCCTATCTTATCCTTGACGAGCAGACTTCGACCGAGCAGCTCCGCGAAGCCATGGAAGGCTTCGAGCGGAATTTTCAAAGCGGAAAGCAGGCGGCGATCGTCGTTCGCAAAGGCGGGCTGACGTTTGACAAAAAAGCAAAATACGCCAACGGCAACGTCATGAAGCGGGAGGAGATCATCCGTCACATCGTCGCGGTTTCTCAGGACGATCCCATCGTTTCCACGACCGGAAAAGCCAGCAGAGAGCTTTTTGAAATCAGGGAACAGTTAAAGCAGAAACATGAAAATGATTTTCTGACGGTCGGCTCCATGGGACACGCTTCGTCCATTGCGCTCGGCGTTGCGATCCAGAAGCCGAACGAAAAGGTGTGGTGCATCGACGGGGACGGCGCCGCGCTGATGCACATGGGCAGTCTGGCGCTGATCGGAACCAACGCGCCGGGCAATTTTGTTCATATCGTGATCAACAACGCCGCCCATGAAACGGTGGGCGGTATGCCGACCGCAGCCGGTCGAATCGATCTGGTCGCCGTTTGCAAAGCGTGCGGTTATCCGAACGCCGTAAAAGTTCAATCTTTTGAGGAATTGGACGCCGCGCTTCATACAGCCAAAAAATCAGGGTCGCTCTTCTTTATCGAAGCGGCCTGTTCGATCGGGGCACGCGCCGATCTTGGCCGGCCGACAACGTCCGCGATCGAAAACAAGGAGCATTTCATGCAGCGGCTTTCTCACGCGTGAAGCCGTTTTTCAAAATGATTCTGACTTTTTTCTGAACAACGGGAGGTTTTGTTATGCCGAAACGCTCGGATTACATCAGCTGGGACGAATACTTCATGGGCATCGCCCTGCTTTCCGCCCAGCGCAGCAAGGACCCGAACACGCAGGTGGGCGCCTGCATTGTGAGCAGCGACAACAAGATCCTTTCCGTTGGCTACAACGGCTTTCCGCTGGGCTGCAGCGATGAGGAGTTCCCCTGGGAACGCACGGGCGAACCGTATGACACCAAATACGCCTACGTCTGCCACGCGGAGCTCAACGCCATTCTCAACCACGCGGGCGGCTCGCTCAAGGGCAGCAAAATTTATGTGGCGCTGTTCCCCTGCAACGAATGCGCCAAGGCGATCATTCAGGCGGGCATCACCGAGGTGGTCTACCTGTCCGACAAATATGCCGACACCCCCGGCACCCGCGCCTCGAAGCGGATGCTCAACGCCGCCGGAGTCACGCTGCGCAAGGTCACGTTCCCCCACAGCAGCCTGACCATCCACTTTGAAGAAGAGCTTGTTTGACCGGAGGAAAACGCCATGCTCACCATCAACCATTTTTCCAAAACCTACAAAAGCGGCGTGAAAGCCGTTGACGATCTGACGCTCCACGTGGAGCCGGGCGACATCTACGCCTTCATCGGCCACAACGGCGCGGGCAAAACCACCACCCTCAAGGCCTGCGCCGGCATCCTCGATTTTGACGAGGGCGAAATTCTGGTCGACGGCGTGAACGTGCAGCGCGAGCCTGTGGCCTGCAAAAGGAAGATCGCCTATATCCCCGACAACCCCGATATTTACGAGCACCTGACGGGCATTCAATATCTGAATTTCATTTCCGACGTGTTCGGCATCCCCGCCGTGCGGCGCAACGAACAAATCAAAAAATATGCCGAGCTGTTTGAGATCAAGGGCAATCTGGGCGACGTGATCTCGTCCTATTCCCACGGCATGAAGCAAAAGCTGGCCATCATTTCCGCGCTCATCCACGACCCGAAGCTGTGGCTGCTCGACGAGCCGTTCGTTGGCCTCGACCCCAAGGCGACCCACCTGCTCAAGGGCATTATGGCGGAACGCTGTGCCGAGGGCTGCGCCGTGTTTTTTTCCACGCACGTGCTGGAGGTTGCCGAAAAGCTGTGCAACAAGGTCGCCATCATCAAGCACGGCCGGCTCATGGCGAGCGGCACGATGGAAGAAGTGAAGGGCAGCGCGAGCCTGGAAGAAATGTTCATGGAGGTTACGGAAAACGACCATGAAGCTTAACGAAATTTTTCTGCTTTTCCGCGTGCAGCTGCTGGGCTTTTTCGGCGCGAATCAGGCGCAGAAAACCAGGGGCAAACAAAAGCGGAAAAAGCCGCGCGGCTTTGCCTATATGGCGGCGATCTCCTCGCTGGCGCTGCTTTATTTTTCGGCGCAATACAGCGTCATGATCGTCAGCGCGATCAAAGAAAGCGCGATCTCCCCAAAGATCCTGCCGCTGTTTATGTCCTTTTCCTGCTGCATGATGGTGCTCGTTTCCACCCTGTTAAAGGCTTCGCCGACCTTGTTCGGCGCGGGCGACACCGACATTCTCATGTCGCTGCCCGTTAACAATTCCAGCATCATCGCCAGCCGCGTTCTGGTGCTTTACGCCATGAACTTTTTCTACACCGCCGCGCTGCTGCTGCCCATGGGCGTGCTTTACACGGTCCATTTTCACCCGCCCGCAGCCGGCGTCGTGCTGTTTGTTTTTCTCTTTTTTATCACGCCGCTTTTGCCCTGCGTGCTCGGCGGCCTGCTGGGCACCGCCGTTGAAATTCTCACGGCAAAGCTCGGCCGCAGCGCGCTGCTGCGCAACGCGATCTCCATTTTGTTCCTTGTTGCCGTCATGGCCTCGTCGTTTCTGCTCTCCGGCAGCGCGCCGGGGCAAATGGCCGCTTCGTTTGAAAAAATAACCTCCAAGGCGGCAGCCGTCTACCCGCCGCTGCAATGGATGGCGGACGCCTTTTGCGACGGCAGCTTTCTCAAATTCCTGCTCTTCACCGGCGTTTCGCTGGCGGCGTTCGCGCTGTTCAGCCTGCTGGTCGGGTTCCGGTTCAAGGCGCTCATCGGTTTGGTGACCGGGCGCAAAACCGGCCGCGGCTACAAGCTTTCCGCGGCGAAGACCGGTTCCCCCTTCCGGGCGCTTTACCGCAAGGAGCTCAAGCGCTTTTTCACCTCAAACGTCTATTTCATGAATTTCGGCGCGGGCATGATCATTGCCATTCTGAGCACCGCGGCCGCGGTGGTGTTCCGCGCAAACCTGCTCGAGCTGGCCGACCGCACGGCGCTGCTGCGCCGCGCGCTGCCGTTTTCGCTCGGATTATTTGTCTGCATGAGCGCCACCACTGCCTGCTCCATCTCGCTGGAGGGGCGGCAGTTTGCCCTGCTGCGCTCGCTGCCGATCGACGCAAAGGATATTCTGCGCTCGAAGCTGGCGGTCAACCTCACCGTCAGCGGCGCGCCCGCGGTGGTTTGCGGCGCCGTGCTGGCGGTCACGTTCCGCATGGAGCCGCTGGAAGCCTGCGCCGCCGTGCTGCTGCCGGCGCTTTACGCCGCGCTCTCGGCCGTGCTGGGGCTCATGGCGAACCTGCGCCACCCGATGATGGACTGGAAGGCCGAGATCACCCCCGTCAAGCAAAGCGCCGCCACCTTCATCGCCGTGGTCGGCTTCATGCCGCTGAGCATCGTGCCGGCGCTCGTCGTTATGGCGCTCGCGCCCTTTTACAGCCTCGTCATGCCCGTGCTCATGGCTGTGCTCGCCGCCGTTTCGCTGCTGTTCTACCGCAGCCTGATGCAGCACGCGGAGCAGAAAATGCGGGCGATCCCGTTATAAACGTGAAAAAAATACCGTTTATTACCCGTTGACAAGCCAAATCAGGTGTGTTATAATCCCCTTGTATCAAAAAAATTATTGATTTTCCCATTCCCAACGAAAGGACAGGTGTTTTTCATGCGAAAAATCCTTGCAGCACTGCTTGTGCTGGTCTTTATGTTCACAACGGCGTCCGTCGCGTCCGCTTTGATCAGCCCGGTTTCCCCCACGATCGAGCCGACCGCCACGACCCGCCCCGGCAGACCGGACAGACCGGATAAACCCATTCCGAACACCACCACCTATATTCCGCCCACAGGCACGAGCCCTTCCGGCACTTCGCCCAGCAGCGGCCCCGTGACCGATAAAAACGGCACCGACAAAAACGGTACCGACAAAAACGGCACCGACAAGAACGGCACCGACAGAAACGGCACCGACAAAAACGGCACCGACAAGAACGGCACCGACAAGAACGGCACCGACAAAAACGGCAACACCCGCACCGCGAAGCCGGACCGTAACCCCTCCTCGCCCGGCACCGGGTTCGGCGGCGGCACGGTCAGCACGGCGCTGGCTGCTGTTGCGGCAGTTGCTTCTCTGGCAGGCGCCGGCCTCCTGCTCGGCAAAAAGAAAGAAGACTGAGCCGTTTTTTCCGATTTGAAATCGACCCTCACATGAAACATAGCCTAAAAGCCCCGTTTCTTTCGGATCTGGGGCTTTTGTGTTGCTATCACCAAAAAGGGAAGGACAAGCATGGAGCACGAATATGCGCCCGCGCCGGAAAAGACCGGCGACGCGGTGAAAAATGAAAACAAGGGCAAAAACAAGGGCGCCTTTCTGCTGCTGGCGCTGCTGCTGCTTGTGTTCCTCGCCAGCGCGGTCTACACCGGCTTCACGGTTTACACCAACGTCCAGGCCGAATCGCAATACGGCGAGATCCTCGAGCTGGCCACGAAAGCGGACGGCGGCTCGGTGACGCCGCAGGCCGAGGGCAACGGCTACAGCCCCATCAACCTGAGCAAGCTGCGCTGCATCAACCCCGACGTTTACGCGTGGCTGCGCGTGCCGGGCACCAACATCGATTACCCGGTCGTGCAAAGCGTGGAGGACGACAACTACTACCTGCACCGCAACATCTACCGCCGCTATTTCTTTGCCGGCATGATCTACACGCAATCCGGCAATTACAAGGATTTTTACGATCCGATCACCGTGATCTACGGCCACAACATGCGCAACGACACCATGTTCTCCACGCTGCTTTATTTTGAAAAGGCCGACTTTTTTAAGAAGAACGAATATTTTTATATTTACACCCTCGACCGGGTGCTCACCTACCGCATCGTGTCCGCCTACCGTTACGACAACCGCCACCTGCTCAACGCGTTTGATTTTTACGACCCCAAGGTGCTGGCGGATTACCAAAAGGGCATTGTCAACCCCATTTCCACCCTGCGCAACGTGCGGGACGGGATCACGCTGGATGAAAACAGCAAGATCGTGACCCTGAGCACCTGTATGCCAAACGATAAAAAACACAGATTTTTAGTGAACGGAGTGCTGATCAGCGATATACCGATCCAGGAATAACAGAAGAAAGAACCCTTACGATTCCGATCTGGACTATTCGGTCGATCTTGACCGGATCAAGCCCTATGACAAGGATGAGGCGCTCGAGCATTACGTGCCGCCCACCAAAGAGGAATTGGAGAAAATGATCATGAAGAATAAGAAAAACCAACGCAAACAAGGCAAGGCAAAGCGCGTGCTGCTCATCCTCCTGCTTGTGTTTGTGCTGTTGTGCGCCGCGCTGGCCGGAACCTTTATGTTTTTGCAGAACAAGGGCAAAAAGGACTTGATGAATTATAACGATTTCAACGTCAACGCCATTGACGGCTCCCAGACGCAGGATGACGGCAAAACCGTTATCTACAAGGGCAGAACGTACCGCCTGAACGAAAACATCACCTCCATCGCCTGCCTGGGCGTTGACAAGAAGGAGCTGATGGTCGGCGCCTACCCCGGCGCCGCCGGTCAGTCCGACACCAACATCGTTCTGGCCATCGACACCGCCAACGGCTCCGTGACCGCCATCAACATCCCGCGTGACACGATGACGGACATCAACGTTTTTGACGTGCGCGGCGGCTATGTCAACACCACCCACGAACAGCTCTGTTTGGCCTACGCCTACGGCGACGGCAAGAAGACGAGCTGCGAAAACGCCGTGACTTCCATTGAGCGCGCGCTGTTCGGTATGCCGGTCAATTCCTATATTTCGCTGGATATGGAAGGCATCGGCGTGATCAACGACGCGATCGGCGGCGTGACCGTGACCCCGAACGAAACGTTCGCCGGGTTTGAGCAGGGCCTTCCCGTCACGCTGCACGGCGATCGAACCGTTGCGTTCGTCCGCCTGAGAGGGTCTGACCTGAACGCGAGCCTGCGCCGCTCCGAGCGCCACGTGGCCTATGCCAAATCCTTTGCGCAAACGGCCGTTTCCGCGGCGAAAAAGGATTTCGGCACCGTCAGAAGGCTCTATAACACCACCATGAAATACTGCTCCACCAATGTGGATCTGAGCAAGGTGACCTATCTGGCCACCACCCTGCTTGCCAAGGGCTTTGGCGGCCTGCGCGCCGTGACCCTGCCCGGCACCATGGCGGCCGGCGAAAAATATGCCGAATACACCATCGACGCCGAAAAGGCCTTTGAAATGATCCTGAGCATTTTCTATAAGGAAGTTATCTAAGTAACCGCTTCCTTTTAGTGCGGCTCATAAATTATCAGAAGGATGGCAATTACCGCATCGACTATGATCGACACCGCGTTACTGGCGCAGGAGGCCCGCAAGCTGGGTCTGAACCTCACCGAAGAACAATTAAATGACTTTGATCGGTTTGCCGAACTGCTGGATTACTGGAACAAACAGATCAATTTGACGGCCATCAAGGATCCGACCGAGATGGTCTACAAGCATTTTGCCGATTCGCTCACGGCGCTGGCGGCGGCGCCCATGCCGCCGGGCGCAAGCTTTGTCGACGTCGGCACGGGCGGCGGCTTCCCCGGGCTGCCGCTGCTCATCGCGCGGCGCGATCTGCACGGCGTTTTGCTCGACAGCACGCAGAAAAAGCTGCTGTTCGTCGACCGTGTGCTGACGGGGCTGAACCTGACCCAGCAGGGGCGAACGCTGCATATGCGCGCGGAAGAGGCCGGCCGCACGCTGAACCTGCGCAACCGGTTCGATTTTTCGGTGTCGCGCGCGGTGGCGAACCTGCGCGAATTATCCGAATACTGCCTGCCGCTGACCAAAGTGGGCGGCACGTTTGTGGCGCTCAAGGGCAGCAAGGCAAAGGAGGAGCTGCGCGAGGCGCAGCAGGCGATCAGGCTTTTGGGCGGCGAGGTCGCGGACGTGCAGCGATATTTTCTGGGCGAAATGGGTGAGCGCCATGTGATCGTCATCCGAAAAACGTCGCCGACTCCGCCCAAATTTCCCCGCGCTTCGGCAAAAATTGCAAAAGAACCGCTCACAACAGCGGAATAAACCGAATAAACCGGCGTTTTTTGACGAACGCTTTTGCTGGACAGGCTCCGTGTTTTCTGATACGATGGTATCAGATCACGGAGCCTGTCCGCATTGTTGAAAGGAAAACGCCATGAAGCCCAAACACACGGTCGCCGGTCACATTATTTTGATCGAACAGGAGAATATTTTTCCAAACCCGAATCAGCCGCGGCTCCGCTTTGATTTTGACGAGCTGACAAGCCTGGCCGAGAGCATCCGCCACAACGGGCTGCTGCAGCCGCTGACCGTGCGCCGCACCGAAAACGAGGGCGTGTTTGAATTAGTGGCGGGCGAACGCCGCCTGATTGCCGCGCGGATGGTCGGCATTGCCCGGCTGCCGTGCATTGTGATGGATATTTCCGATGAGGAATCCGCCGTGTTTTCGCTGATTGAAAACATCCAGCGGCAGGATATCGGCTTTTTTGAAGAGGCGCTGGCCATCGACAAGCTCATCGACCGCTATCATTATTCCAGAGAGGAATTGTCAAACAAGCTGGGCAAGGCGCCGTCCACCATCGCCAACAAGCTGCGGCTGCTGAGCCTGAGCGAAGAAATGCGCGAAAAAATCGTGAAAACGGGGCTGACCGAACGCCACGCGCGCGCCCTGCTGAAATTAGACGACGAAAAAATGCGGGCGCGGGCGCTGAGCATCATGGCGGACAAGCGCCTGACCGTGGCGGAAAGCGAGCGCATGATCGCGCAGATGTGCGGCCGTTCGCCGAAGAGCCGGAAGATCCCGCTCAAAAACCTGCGGGACGTGCGGCTGTTTGTGAACACGCTCAACCACGCGGTGGACGCCATTCGCAAGGCGGGCATCGACGCCGATTCGGTGAAAAGCGAAACCGAAGAATACATTGAATACGTGGTGCGCATCCCAAAATTTCCGGGAACGACCCCGGTGCTGAAGAAAGCGCCGGTTCAGGCAAGCCCTGAATCGATGATCTCTTAGGTAACCGCTGATTGAATCAAAGGCGCGCATCCTGACGAAAATTTTCTCGCCGGTCTGCGCACCCGATTTCATCAGCCGTTACGCGGCGCCGCGGGTTTTCCATAGAGGGGATCTCTCCCTCAAACCCATATCTTTCTCTTTCACACCCCACATCCGGCAAAAGAGCAGGCAAAACGCCTGCTCTTTTGTCATTCTTTATCTGACCTCGCGGCACGCAAGAATGCGCGTCCTACCTTTTAACCGGAACGCTGATTTGCTATCGGCTATCCGCTCATGCAGCCAAAGGGTCGCCGAGGTCGTCGACTCCTGCCAATTGGTTCAGCAACCTCTTAATTCTTAACTCTGATCTTGTCTTTCTCGACCCCTCCGGCTTCGCTTTGCTCAGCCACCTGTCTCGCCTGCCGGCTCGGTCGGCGCTT
>CADBPL010000105.1 GCA_902796535.1 Oscillospiraceae bacterium | reverse complement strand
CATCTTCTGGTCTGGTGACCGAAGTGGACGCCTGCTTCGAGCAGTTGCTTCATGGATACGGTTGACATGTTTTTTTCCTCCTTAGTTATATTCCTCCGCAGGGTTTTAGCGGCCGAACAGCCGACGGCTGCACTTCGGCGGGAACGCCCTGCGTGCGAAATGCTGAGCAATTATATCACACTGACACAAATAAATCAAGTGCAAATTGAAAGAAATCAGGGGCTTTGGGTTAAGAAATAAACGATTTGACACAAAAAATGTGTAAATTTTAACATAAATTTGATTTTTCACTTGAAATTTGAATTTTTTTATGGTATTTTGTTAACAATTGGAATTCTTTATTCGTGAATCTTTAATTCTGCTTTAAATACTACGAAAACAGCGCCAAAAGCGGAAAGAGATAAGTCTAACCAATCGTTCGTATATGACATTGCACAAAACCTGAACGAAAATGCTTTTTAATGTGCGGAATGGTTGTATTTACTTACAATCTGCACCCTGCGGAAACAGTAAACCAAACGCTGCAGCAGGCTTATATTTAGTTGGCTGCGAAACATAATCTTTTTTAGATCCAGATGTATATAGATTTATTTCATTATTAATCCACATCTTTGCTTCGGCCAATAATCCGTTTGCGGATTTTGGAAATAAAAAAATAAAGGAGAAAAAAATGAAAGCACCAACAAAAAACTCAAAACGCATCCTGTCCATGCTGATGGTTCTTGTTATGGCTGTCAGCGCGTTCCCACTGGCCATGCTTGCAGTAAACGCAGCGCATGAGCACATTTATTTTACCCGTGTTATCCAGCCCACTTGTACCCAACAAGGTTATACCTACCATGTCTGTGCCTGCGGCGCAAACTTCAGTGACAACACTGTTCCGGCGCTCGGTCACGATATGAAGCGTACGGCAGTGGTTGCCCCCACCTGCACCAATGCTGGATACTTCGTCGATACCTGTGCCAACTGCGGCTATAGTTCAATCACAGACTCTAATGCTGCAAAAGGTCATACAGATCCTGTCTGGGTCACCACTAAACAGCCCACTTGCACCAAGACGGGCGAACAGGTTGGTTTCTGCTCCACCTGCGGCAAAGCAATCGAAACCAAAGCGATCGCGGCGACCGGTCACGGCGCTGTAGTTGAGAAGATCGACTATGATGCTACTGACGATCATCCCGGCCAGAAAACCCCTTACTGCTCTGTTTGCGGCGAAGCGGTTGGCGAAAGCCAGACCTTCACCAAACACGATCATGAAGCAGGTCACACTGTTACCCTGCTTGCGCCGACCTGTGAAACTGCCGGCGAAAAAGGCACCTGCTGCAGCATCTGCGGCGCTGTTTATCAGACGGAAGAAATCGCGGCGCTCGGACATACTGACACAGTTTCTGTGATTCGTACTCCGGCAACTTGCACCGAAAAAGGTGAAAAAGTTTCTTACTGCAAACGCTGCTCCCTGATTGTCGACGTGGAAGAAATTGAAGCAACAGGTCATGTTGCTGGCGCTTGGTACACTTCAACTGAACCTACCTGCACGACCGAGGGTAAAGAAATCTGCACCTGCGGTGTGTGCGGTATTGCTTATGATTCACGCAAGATCGACGCACTTGGTCACGATGACGGTGTATGGCAAATTACAGTTCCTGCAACTTGCACGGAAAAGGGCGAAAGCTGCCTGATTTGCACCCGTTGCAACGTCGTGATTGACGAAAAAGAAATTCCCGCACTTGGTCATTCTGACGAAGGCGGCATTTGGAAGACTTTGACTCCCGCTACCTGCACAACGGACGGCGAATTGGGCTGCTACTGCGACCGCTGCGGTCTGCTTGTTGCTGTTCAGCCGATCAAGGCAACTGGCCATGATGAAGGCGTTTGGAAGCTTGAATACGACGCAACGCCTGATCATGAAGGCAGAAGAAACAAATACTGCACAAAGTGCAATCAGCTCCTTGACACGAACACCTTCACGCTCCATACGCATCAAGAAGGTTACAGACAAACCGTTATTCCGGCGGGCTGCACGACGGAAGGCGAGGGCGGCATCTTCTGCGGAATCTGCGGTGCTCAGTATGACTCCTACACCATCGAAGCGCTCGGACACGACTATTCCGAATGGTACAAGAACAACAACGGCACGCATTCCAGAACCTGCTCTCGCTGCCACGAGCTGCAGACGGAGAATTGCCACTACACCGTAACGGTCAAAAAGCCGACCTGCACGGAAGGCGGATATACCACTCACACCTGTGACGTTTGCGGCTTCACCTATGTGGATAAGTTCACGGCTCCTCTGGGTCACGATTGGGGCGCTTGGACTGAATGCAATTGCGGCTGCGACAGTCATCACCGCACCTGCAAACGCTGCTGCAAGACCGAGTGCGATATTCATGAATGGAGCGATTGGACTTACAATCATGACGCTTGCCTCTTCCGCGCCGGCACAAAATCACGCGTCTGCACGCTCTGCGGCGCTGTGCGCACCGAAAAAGCGCATCACACCTCGTGGATTTGCCGCATCTTCTACCCGTTTGGTCTGTTCATCTGCAACTTCTTCAACAAAATCGTTTATGCAGTGTCCTTGAACTGGCTGTTCCCGTGGCTGACGATCCCTTATCAGATTTAAGCCATACCGAAGCTTTGAAAAAGTGAGGTATCGGTTTTGAAACGAACAACAAAAAGAATCTTATCTGCACTGCTCTGTTGTGTATTGGCGTTTTCCTGCTACGGCGCACTTTTGCATTCGCAGGCTGCAGTAATCGATGTAACGACAGCTGTTTGGCCTGCTAATTCAACGAGTGAAGACTATAAATTCAAGCCTGAAAAAACGGCAGGTTATAATGTCTATGGCACGCCTTATCTGTTATTCCGGAACAAGTCCCTTGGCTATACGTTGTATCCCTACCTTGAATTTCTCTGCAAAAGCAATAATGATATCCTATACTGTGTTGAGCCAGGACCAATTTATAGCACAACCAGTATAGATACAGGAGATTTCTGGAACTCATGGAGAAACTGGAACCGTGACCATGGTGTCAATGATTTAGAAATTGAAGACGCAAAAAGGCTCCTTGGATTGCTTCTTAAGTACGGCTATCAGGGCAAGATATCGTCTGATTCTTCTGTCGATGTCATAATGAACGCTTACGCAACCCAGATCTTAGTTTGGGAAACCGTAACGGGGGAACGTGACAAAAACTTCAACTATATTGCACCTAATTATCAAAGCAACTGTCAGATGGATCGAATTCGAGATAACATGCCCCATCGTAGCCAATTCGATAACCATTATAAAAGAATTGTGAATCAGGTTAAAACGTTAAACGGCAATCAGCGCCCTTCCTTTGCGAGCAATTCCTCCGCCACTGCTCCGTTGTATAAAATGAAATATGAGGACGGCAAGTTCGTTCTTACAATTGAAAATGCAAGCGGAACAATCGGCAATGGCGTTAGCTTTTCCGCTGTTGCAGACGGCGCGCCTTTTACAGAAATCACATTTAGCAAAAACGGGAACAAGCTGTTCATCGAAAGTACCGACGAATTTGAGGGTATTGTGAACGTTACCGTTTCCTGTAAGGAGACTTACGCTGTACCGGTTACGATTTCGGATGGTGTATATAAGGATTTTGGAGGACAGCAGGATCTGATTCATATACCCGTAGTGACTCCTGAAAACGAAATCCCGATAAACAACGTCGGCTACTTCAACCTCGAATTCCCCCACGTTCACCGGTACATCCCGTTCTACACGGATCCCGATTGTATCCATCGCGGCTACATCACATGGGTTTGCCGCTGCGGCGACAGTTACGTTAACAATTACACCGATCCGCTCGGTCACAACTTCTGTCCGATCGATCAGATCAAACCCGGCTGTACCGAACCAGGCCTGATCAAGTATCGCTGCACGCGCTGCGGCGCGACCTACGTTACCGAAACAGAACCGACCGGTCATTCCGCGCCGGTTTGGGTAACGGTCAGAAGAGCGACCTGCACCAAAGACGGCGAACAAGTGGGCTTGTGCTCAACCTGCGGTATTGCGCTGGACAGCAGACCGATCGCAGCAACGGGGCATGGCAAGACCGTTTGGAAAATCGACCACGAAGCGACAGCGGATCACGATGGCCAGATGACGCCGTATTGCTCCGTTTGCGGTGACGCGGTTGGAGCAAGCAAGAGCTTCACGCTGCACAAGCACGAACCGGGCAAAGAAATGATCCTGCTGGAAGCGACGTGTACCACCGCCGGTGAAATGGGCACTTTCTGCAGCGTCTGCAACGCATGTTATGAAACGAAGCCGATTGAAGCGCTCGGTCATAAACAGACGGTTACCGTGACAACAACGCCGGCTGCCTGCACGACCGATGGCGAACAAACCAAGTATTGTACGACTTGCGGCAATGTTGTGGAAACTCAGAAGATTTCTGCCACAGGCCACATGGAAGGCTCGTGGGTTGTGACCACGGCCGCAACTTGCACCGACGCAGGACAGGAAACATGCACTTGCGCCGCCTGCGGTGAAACGATTAAAAGCCGTGTTATTCCGGCGCTCGGCCATGACGAAGGCGTGTGGAACACCACCGTTCCGGCAAGCTGTTTAACAAGCGGTGAAAAAGTGTGCGTCTGCACCCGCTGCAACACGGTAACCGACACGAAAGAGATTCCCGCTCTCGGTCATGATGAAGGCGCCTGGTCGGTCTCCAAACCGGCTACCTGTACCCTTGAAGGGGAACGTATCCGCACCTGCACACGCTGCGGTAAAACCATGGCAACGGAACAGATTCCGAAAACTGATCATGATCAGGGTTACTGGACGGTGGAATCCGAACCAACCGCTGAACAGCCCGGCGTTATGACCCGTCTGTGCAGTATCTGCGGCGATATACTGGAACGCAAAGAGTTCAGTTCGCACGTTCATACGCCCGGATACCAGAAAACGACCAAAAACCCCACATGCACAAAAGCCGGTGAAGGCGCCACTTTCTGCGCAACCTGCAATGCAGCGTACAGCACTTACCGGATCGAAAAGCTTGGTCACGATTACGGCACATGGTCGACAAACCGTGACGGAACGCATAAGAGAGAGTGCACTCGCTGTCACGAATTGCAAAAAGAAAACTGCAAATATACGGTAACGGTATTTGATCCAACGTGCGAAAAAGGCGGTTATTCAGCTTACTGCTGCGACGTATGCGGTTACAAGCGCGTCGATGATTTTGTTGATCCGCTCGGTCACGATTTCACCGCATGGGCGGAGGATCAAGATGGATGCACACACAGCAGAGTTTGTAAACACTGCGATTTTGTGGAATGCGAAGGGCATGACTGGGACGAATGGAGCTTTAACAAAGACTCAGGTCTGTTCCGCAATGGAACAAAAACGAGACATTGCCTGATTTGTGGAGCCGCTCAAACAGAAAAAGCACTCCACACATCGTGGTTGGGCCGTGTCTTCTATCCGATCATCCTGTTCATCAGCAACTTATTCAACAAAGTCTTTTATGGCATTTCCTTGAATTGGCTGTTCCCGTGGTTGACCATGGAACCCAAGATGTAAACAAAACCCACAGAGCATATTTGTTCCGCTTGCGGTGCAAAAATGCTCTGTTTTTTTGCAAAAAAAGAACCGCCGGTTTGGGGCGGTTCTTTTGCCGAACGCTTTGTTCCGGCAGGTCGTTTTATGTTCCTTCCTTACTTCATCACTTCAGGATCGTCCGGCGTGCCGGAAGGCGTCGGCTCATCGGGAATGACGAGCGCGCAAATCAGATAGGCCAGCAGACCGGAGCCAGCCATGAAGAACAAAAGCACCCAGATCAGGCGGATCAACGTGGAGTCGATGTTGAGGTATTCGGCGAGGCCGCCGCATACGCCCGCCAGCTTCCTGTCGGTTTGGCTTTTGTAAAGCTTTTTCATGCTGCACACCCCTTTCTTTCTTTCTTTCTTTCTTTGTTGACCCTATTGTAATACGGTGTTTTTTCGATTGCAAGCGAATTGTGAAAATGTAGAAAAAATAGATTTCGGCTGAAAGGATTTCGTTACTTTCCGACACAAAATCTTGAGAATATTTCGTTTACGACCGCTTCCGAGGCCCTTTCGCCGGTCAGGGTGAGCAGGGCGTCCACGGCGGCGTCGGTGCTCACATTAACCGCGTCGAGCGTCAGGCCGCTTTGCAGCGCGTCAATGGCTTCGTTGACGCAGCGCAGCGCCTGTTCGCAGCCGGTGCGCTGGCGCTCGTTGGCGAGCATGGCGGCCGAGGTGTCGACGCCGTCGGAGCCGAGCACGGCCAAAACCGCGTCGCTCAGCGCCGCAATACCCTCGGCGTTTTTGGCGCAGATGGGGATGACCGCAAAAAAGTCGCTTAACGCGTCGGCGTCGAATTGCTGCGGCAGATCGGCTTTGTTCAGCAGCGCAATGGCTTTTTTGCCGCGGCAGCGGGCGATCACGTCGCGGTCTTCTTCGCTCAGCGGCTGCGAGCCGTCAAACACCGCGAGCACCAGCTCGGCGCGGTCAAGGCGGTTGAGCGCAAAGGATACGCCGATCTGCTCCACTTCGTCGTCCGCACGGCGGATGCCTGCCGTATCCGCCAGACGTAGCACCGTTTTGCCCAGCCGCACGGTGTCCTCCACCACGTCCCGCGTGGTGCCGGCAGCGGCGGTTACGATCGAGCGGTCAAAGCCGCTCAGGCAGTTCATCAGCGTGGATTTGCCCACGTTCGGTTTGCCGACGATCACGGCGTCAACGCCCTGCGTCAGCGCGCGGCCGCCCTCGTAGTTGTTCAGCAGCGCCTGCAGCGTTTGGGCAACGCCGCGGTAATCGGTCAGCAGCTTTTCGGGGGAAAGCTCCTCGATCTCGTCGTCGGGGTAATCGACCCAGGCCGCCATATAAGCGGCGTCCGTAACCAGCACCTGCGCCGCCTCCCGCAGCTTGCGGCTCAGCGCGCCCTCCAGCGCCGTCAGCGCGGCGGCGGCGCCCTGTTCGCCCTGCGCGGCAATCAGGTTCATCACCGCTTCCGCTTCGGTCAGGTCAAGCTTGCCGTTCAAAAACGCGCGCTTGGTGAATTCGCCCGGCGCGGCCGGCTGCGCTCCCGCCCGAATCACGGCGCGCAGCGTGCGGTCGACCAGATAGACGCCGCCGTGGCAGGAGATTTCGACCACGTCCTCGCCCGTGTAGCTCAGCGGTGCGCGGAACACCAGCAGCACTGCTTCGTCAATCGGTATATCGCCGTCGTACACCTTGCCGAACGCGGCGGTATAGCCCTTCATTTTTGTCACGTCCCTGCCGCTGACAGGGCGAAAGACGGCGGAGGCGAGCTTGATCGCATCCGGCCCGGAAATGCGGATCACGCCGATGCCGCCCACGGCGACCGGCGTGGAAACGGCGGCGATGGTGGAAGAGAGGTTCATACTGTTTCTCTTTTCTTTAAAAATTCAATCAAATTATAGCAAATCGCCGCGATTTTTCAAGTGGTTCCGTAATAATGTTCTACAATTCGTCTAATATTTATTTTTTGCTATGGACATAAAAGAGAAACTGTGTTACACTGTTTACTCGTAAAATTATTGGCAACAATAGTGGCAAAAGAAGAAAGGGCATGGCGATGACACTCAAAGAGAAGGCGACCCGCGCAGCGGCTGCTGCCGCGCTGGATCAGTCGGTAAAATATATCAGGAAGAATCCGCAGGATAATCTTGTCCATCTGGTGGAGAAGGTCGAGTCTTTTGCCGGCAAAGTGTTTCCTGAAAAGAATTTTAAAAAGTTCCGCGAGGGTGCGGCCGACCCGGAGAATGTTTACACGAGGCTTGTCCTGCGCGCCATTCATGAGCTTCATCCGAACGTGTTTCGCAACATGACGCTGGCGCTGGGTCTGGGCGCCGCCATGGGCACCAAAACGGTGCGCGAGAACCGCGAAAAATATCATTGCAACATTCCGTTCATCACGCTGCTGGATCCTACCAGCGCCTGCAACCTCAAGTGCAAGGGCTGCTGGTCGGCGGAATACGGCCACACGCTGCGCCTGAGCTATGACGAAATGAACGACGTCATCGAGCAGGGGCGGGAGCTTGGCACGCACGTTTATATGTTCACCGGCGGCGAACCGCTCATTTGCAAGGATGATATCATCCGCTTGTGCGGGGAGCACCCGGAATGTGCTTTTCTGGCTTACACAAACGCCACGCTGGTCGACCGCGCGTTTTGCGAAGAAATGCAGCGCGTAGGCAATTTGGCGCTGGCGGTGAGCATTGAAGGCGATGAAGCGAGCAACGATTACCGCAGGGGAGAGGGGAGCTACCATAAGGCGATCGAAGCCATGAAGCTGCTCAGGGAATGCGGCTGTATGTTCGGCGTTTCGGTCTGCTATACCTCCCAAAACCTGCAAAGCGTCACGTCCGACGCGTTTCTCGATCAGATGATCGGTCTGGGCGCGCTCTTTGCGTTTTATTTCAACTATATGCCGCTGGGCAAGGGCGCTGTGCCGGAGCTTATCCCGCAGCCCGAACAGCGCAAATATATGATTCAGTGGATCAGATCCGTGCGCAATCAAAAAACCGGAAAACCCATTTTTGTGATGGATTTTCAGGATGACGGCGAATACGTCGGCGGCTGCATCGCAGGCGGGCGGAACTATTTCCACATCAATTCCGCGGGTGATATCGAGCCGTGCGTGTTCGTGCATTATTCCGACTCCAACATCCGCACGCACAAGCTGCTTGAGGCACTTCAACGGCCGCTGTTTATGGAATACTACCGCAACCAGCCGTTTAACGACAATCACCTGCGCCCGTGCCCGATGCTCGAAAACCCCGATTGCCTGTGCCGCATGATCGAAAAAACGGGCGCGAAATCAACGGACCTGATCGATCAGGAATCCGCGGAGGAGCTGTGCGCCAAGTGCCGCGATTTTGCCGCAAAATGGCAGCCGGTGGCGGATGAACTGTGGAACAGCACGCCCCACCGCGAAACCAAAACCTATTATTACCGCGACACGCCCGAGGGCAAGGCTGCGAAAGCCGCCGAAAAAAACGACTAATTTTGGCAAAACGCTTGTAATTTGCGAAAAGATTTGTTATATTATTTAAAATTGAATCCACTTTAAACGCTGTGAAAAAGTCAGTAAGCGTTCGACAAACAAGGCATACAGAGAGCTGCGCCGTCAGGCTGGAAGCGCAGCTGCCGGTCGAAGCAGCCGAATTTCCCTTTGGAGCGGTGCGGTTGAAATCACGCAGAGCGCATGAGAATAGATCGCAACGGTGTGCCGCCGTTATCGGGCAAGGAGTGTCAGCTCCCTTTTACAGGTGGTTATAAACGAAAGCGAGGCCTTTCGTCCTGTTGCGGGCGAAGGGCTTTTATGATGTAAAACAGGAAAGGATTGATAGATTTGAAAGATCAACTCAAAGCAATCGCGCAAGCGGCGCAGGAATCCATCGGCGCAGCCGGTGCGCCTGCCGAGCTGGAAGCCATGCGGGTGCGCTTCCTTGGCAAAAAGGGCGAATTGACCGCCATCCTCAAGCAGATGGGCAAGCTTTCGGCGGAGGAAAGACCCGTCGTCGGTCAGATCGCCAATCAGGTCAGAGCGCAGATCGAAGAAAAAATCGCAGAAAAAGAAAAACAGATCAAAGCGGCCGAGCAAAAGGCGCGCCTTGTCGCCGAAACGCTGGACGTGACCATGCCCGGCAAAATGCCTGCTCTGGGCCACAAGCATCCGCTTTCCATTGTGCTGGACGAAGTGAAGGATATTTTCCTCGGCATGGGCTTTGACATTGCGACCGGCCCCGAGGTGGAGTGGGATTATTACAACTTTGAAGCGCTGAATATCCCGAAGGAGCACCCGGCCAGAGACACGCAGGATACGTTCTACATCACCGAAAATATGCTGCTGCGCACGCAGACCTCGCCCGTGCAGATCCGCGTGATGGAAAACAAGCAGCCGCCCATCCGCATCATCGCGCCCGGCGCGGTCTACCGTTCCGACGCGGTGGACGCAACGCATTCGCCGTTCTTCCACCAGATCGAAGGGCTTGTGGTCGACAAGGGCATCACCATGGCCGACCTCAAGGGCAATCTGTTCGATTTTGCCAAGCGCCTCTACGGCGAAGACACCAAAATCCGTCTGCGTCCGCATCACTTCCCGTTCACCGAACCCTCCTGCGAAATTGACGTGACCTGCTTCCGCTGCGGCGGCAAGGGCTGCCCGTTCTGCAAGGGCGAAGGCTTTGTCGAAATTCTCGGCGCAGGCATGGTTCACCCGCAGGTGCTCAAAAACGGCGGGATCGACCCCGAGGTTTACAGCGGCTACGCCTTCGGCGTGGGGCTGGAACGTCTGACGCTGTTCCGCTTCAACATTGACGATATGCGGCTGCTGTTTGAAAACGATATGCGTTTTCTCGGCCAGTTTTAAGGGAGGAGAATGAAGAATGGTTTTATCCAAAAGATGGCTTCAGGATTATTATAAACTCAACGTCAGCGATAAGCAGTTCGCTGCTGACATTACGCTTTCCGGTTCCAAGGTCGAAGCGGTCGAGGTGGAGGGCGAGGGGCTTTCCAACATCGTCGTCGGCCGTATCGAAAAGCTGGAGCGTCACCCGGATTCCGATCATTTGTGGGTCTGTCAGGTCAACGTCGGCAGCCAAACGCTGCAGATCGTCACCGGCGCGCAGAACCTGAAGGAGGGCGACTGTGTGCCCGCAGCGCTGGATAACTCTTATGTTTTCGGCGGCAAGCACATCAAAAAGGGCAAGCTGCGCGGCGTGGAAAGCTGCGGGATGCTGTGCTCGCTGGGCGAATTGGGCCTGACGGCGCACGATTTCCCCTATGCGATCGAAGACGGCATTTTTGTGCTGGGCGACGACTGTGATCGGACGCTCGGCCTGGATATCCGCGAAGCGATCGGCCTTAACGACGTGATGACTGAGTTTGAGATCACCTCCAACCGTCCGGACTGCCTGAGCATTTTGGGTCTGGCGCGCGAAGCGGCCGCGACCTACGGCGACACGCTCGTGGAGCCGGTGCCGGTGGTCGAACCCGGCGAAGGCGACGTGAACGATTTGCTCAAGGTGCGCATCGACGCGCCGGAGCTTTGCTACCGCTATGTGGGCGGCGTGGTGAAAAACGTGAAGATCGAGCCGTCGCCCCGCTGGATCCGTGAGCGGCTGCGCGCCTGCGGCGTGCGCCCGATCAACAATATCGTTGATATCACCAACTTTGTCATGCTCGAATACGGTCAGCCCATGCACGCGTTCGACCTGCGCTATCTCAACGGCGGTCAGGTCATTGTGCGCACGGCAAAGCAGAGCGAGACCATCACCACGCTCGACGGCGTTGACCGCACGCTGAGCGAAGAGATGCTCGTGATCGCCGACGCTGACAAGCCTGTGGCCGTGGCCGGCGTTATGGGCGGCGAATACAGCGGCATTATGGACGATACCACCACCATCGTGTTTGAATCGGCCTGCTTCAACGGCGCTTCCATCCGCATGACGGCAAAAAAACTGGGAATGCGCACAGAGGCGTCCTCCCGTTACGATAAGCAGCTTGATCCGCGCGGCTGCCGCAAAATGCTTGACCGCGCGCTGCAGCTCGTGCAGCAGCTCGGCGCAGGCGAAGTGGTCAACGGCGTGGTCGACTGCGACTGCTCCGACAAGGCCGATTTCACCCTGCCCTTTGAGCCGGATTGGGTGAACAATTTCATCGGCATCCACGTTTCCGCCGAGGAACAGAAGGCGATCCTTGAACGCCTTGGCTGCAAGGTCGAAAACGGTGTGATCACCGTGCCTTCCTTCCGCAATGATCTGCGCCACAAGGCTGATATTTCCGAAGAGATCGCCCGCTTTTACGGCTATGACAAGATCGAGGACCGTCAGCTTTCCGGCGTGGCCAACGCGCAGCTCACGCCCGTGCAGAAGCTGGAAAAGCTGGCAGGGGAGACCATGCGCGCCTGCGGTCTGAGCGAGATCTGCACCTATCCGTTCATCAGCCCGAAGTATTACGACAAAATCGCGCTGCCGGCCGACAGTGAGCTGCGCAAGTGCGTCACCATCATCAACCCCTTGGGCGAAGACACCAGCGTGATGCGCACCACCATGATCCCGTCCATGCTTGAAACGCTCTCGCTCAATTACAACAACCGCAACCCCTCCGCCGCGCTTTACGAGCTGGCGAAGGTGTATGAGAGCAAGGGGCTCAAAGAGCTGCCGTATGAAAGAAGCGTGCTGTGCATCGGCCTCTATGGCGCAAACGCCGACTACTTTGCCCTGAAGGGCATCGTCGAGGAATTCCTCGGGCTGCTCGGCTTGGCGGATTGCGACGTGGAGCCGCTGAAGGACGATCCGACCTTCCACCCCGGGCGCACGGCGGAGATCAGCTTTGGCGGCAGACGGCTTGCGGTGCTGGGTGAGATCCATCCGCAGGTGCAGAGCAATTATGAGCTCGGCGTAAAGACCTATGTGGCGCAGCTTGACTTTGACGCCTGCTTTGCGCTGTGCGACCTCAAGCGCACCTATAAGCAGCTGCCCAAATATCCGGCGCTGTCGCGTGATATTGCGTGCGTGTGCCAAAGGGTCACGCCCGTGCTCCTGCTCAAGCGCACGATCAAAGAGGCCATGGGCAGGAATCTGGAGCATATCAAGCTGTTCGATGTGTATGAAGGCGCGCAGATCCCGGCCGGGATGAAGAGCGTGGCGTTCAGCCTGCGCCTGCGCGCGGCCGACCGCACGCTGACGGATGAAGAGGCCGACGCCGCCATGAAGCGCGCCGTCAAGGCGCTGGAAGCGCTGGGCGTTTCGCTGCGCGCATAAAAGCAAAAACCCCGGCGCACATAAAATCACGCAAAACACTTGTATTTTGGTGAGAATATGTGTATAATATATCAGTAATACTATATTTGGGGGTGTCGTGAATGACTGATAAAACGATTCAATTCAGTATCAAAGACGAACACGAGAATGAAATGCGCAAAACGATCCAAATTGTTTATGACGCCTTAAAAGAAAAGGGCTACAACCCGACCAATCAGATCGTGGGCTACATCCTTTCCGAAGACCCGACCTATATCACGACGCATAACAACGCCCGCACGCTGCTGCGCCGGATCGATCGGTATGAGCTGCTGCAGTCCCTGGTCAAGAACTATATTGAAAAATAAAGGGGTTTTCCGACATGGCAGAGAAAAAGAAAGCCAAATTCCTCAGCTACAAGGGCAAGCCCCTGGTTCGCTGCGGCAACACCATCTACTACGGCTACATGAACGAGCCGTATGTGATCCTCATCCAGATCAAGAGCAGTAAAAAGGTGCAGGAGCTTGACGTGGCCGACAAGGTCACCATTCAGCTGATCAGAACCGACCCGAGCCTGCGCCCGAAGGATACCATCGTCAAAAAAGCCGACAAAATGAACCTGTTCCAGGCCATGGATATCGGCGCGATCTGGCTCGAGCTTGCGCTCAAAAAAGGATAAGGAATCAAAAAAGGCAGGAGAGGCCCCGGGCTTCTCCTGCTTTTCTTTGAAAAAGCACAGGCGCTCCGATGTGAGCCGGAGAAGCCTGTGCTTTATTTGATGTGCGCTTCACGCATTCAATGGGTTCGGTTCGCCTTTCGTTTGCGGGGCAAGCGCGCTGATGTTACGCGCGCTTGAAAATGCCGAGCAGCCAGTTCAGAATGGCGGTGAACACAGCCATGATGCGGTTGAAAACGCTTTGCGCGGCGGGTTGGGGTACATCGGCGGCCGGCTGAGGATCGACCGGCTGATCAGCTTCGGGTTCGACGATTTCAAAGCTCTGGTCGATCAGGCTGCAATATTCAAGGTAAGCGCTGTCGGTTTGCATTTCGTCGCTCGGCATTGTCTGGTCGACATTTGCCAGCAGCAGCCCAGCTTGTTCAAGCGTGGCAACGTCCAGCGCGTCAATGTTGCCGTCATGGTTCACGTCGCACGCCGTAAGCTGCGCGTCGGTCAAAGCGGAAGCGGGCACCATGCCGTTTGCCACAAGGCGCACAAAATACGCGTCCGTGCCGTCGTACCAGCTGTCGCCGTCCACGTCGCCGAACACGACCGCTTCATAGGTGGCGATCGTGAAGCCGTCGGCGTCCTGAATCTGAATGATTTCGCCGGTGCCCACGCGGGTCGATGCGCCCGGCGCGGCGACCGAATAGCCCTCAGCCAGCGTAAACGCGCTGGAAAAGTCGGCCGAGCCGGATTCAACGCCGGAAATGAGCTTCTTTTCCTCATTCACGGGCATCGCGCCGCTGGGCGCAATGACTTCATCAAGCAGCACGACCGGGTTGCCGTTTTCCAGCGCAACCGGATATTCATTCGAGTTGCTGTAACAGTAGATCACCGCCTGGCTTGGGAACCGATATTCCGTCGTCAAGGATGTAAAGAGAACTTTCTCAAGGCTATCGCAGTCGTAAAAAGCATCCGTGCCAATGCTCGTGACGCTGTCGGGAATGGTCACGCTCGTCAGACCGGCGCAGCTCCAGAATGCTCTATCGCCGATGCTTGTGACGCTGTCGGGGATGGTCACGCTCGTCAGACCGGTGCAGCCCTCGAAGGCAGAATAGCCGATGCTCGTGACGCTGTCGGGGATGGTCATGCTCGTCAGACCGGTGCAGCGCTGGAAGGCCCAATCGCCGATGCTCGTGACGCTGTCGGGGATG
>CADBPL010000104.1 GCA_902796535.1 Oscillospiraceae bacterium | reverse complement strand
TGATAGGTGCAGTCCTTGATGGCGTCGGGGAGCGGTGCCAGCGCGGCATATGCCGTTTCCGCCGCGGTCAGCGCCGTAGCGTTCGTAACAAGCGCTTTCTGCTCGTTGGTGAGAGAATCATATGCTGCTCTCGCCGCGTCGATCTTCTCTTTGCTCGCGTCGCTGTATTCCACCGTACCGATCGCGTTGATCTTCGCGATCACAGCGTCCGCAGCAGCCTGATTGGCAGCAGCTTCTTCCGCAGCAGCCTTCAGTTCCGCATAGGCGTTTTCCGCAGCGGTCAGTGTCGCGACGTTTGTCACAAGCGCTTTCTGATCTGCGGTCAGCGCGTCATACGCTGTTCTCGCCGCGTCGATCTTCTCTTTGCTCGCGTCGGTGTATTCCACCGTACCGATGGCGTTGATATTCGCGATCACAGCGTCCGCAGCCGCCTGATTGGCAGCAGCCTCTTCCGCAGCAGCCTTCAGTTCCGCATAGGCGTTTTCCGCAGCGGTCAGTACCGCAGTGTTCGTAACAAGCGCCTTCTGCGTGTCGGTCAGCGCGTCATACGCTGTTCTCGCCGCGTCGATCTTCTCTTTGCTCGCGTCGGTGTATTCCACCGTACCGATCGCGTTGATCTTTTCGATCACTAAAGCCGCAGGCGACGGACTCGTCGTAAATGTGGCTGTATAGGTCGCATCGCCGGTCACGGCCACGATCGCAGGCGTCCAGCCGCTGAACGTATAGGTGTACTGCGCATCCTCCGCCTTGGTCGCGTCAGCGTGCGTGGGCACGGTGCCGTAATCAACCGTTGTTGTGTCGATCAAAGAGCCGTCGTCATTCAGCCACGTTATGGTGTGGGATGTAGTGATCCACTCAAACTCAGCCGATATTGCAACACTGCTCTCCGGCATGGTAAAAATGAAAACATTCGGATTTTCAGTTGGTGCAATCGAAAGCGCCTGTTCAACGGAGTCGGCTGAAAAGTCTTTATAATAAACTGTAACTGAGCTAAAATCCCACGCTCTGGCATTGGTGTTTGCCTCCGGCCCGCTCAGCGTTACAGATTTTGCATTGATATTATCAATTGTGAGCGTAGTACCCTCATTTATTATGTTCCCTTCTGCAGATATAGTGCCCGATGTTGCAGAAAGATGATCCAATTTCCTATCATAACGTGTACTGCCAACAGTAAATACAGCTTTTTCAATCGTTTTTTCAGTAGATGAAAGCGTTACTGAGCTGCTATCACGTACTTTCCACCCGTAGGCACTATAATAATCTGTTGTAAGAGTAAAATATGTACCATTTACAGTATATGCTTTCCCGGTAAGCGTTTCACCCAGAAGACTTGGTTCTACATATGTTCCGCTGATATCTTTCAGTTGATACCCGTCGTCGGGAGCTACGGTCAAAGTGACAGTTGTACCGGCCTGTGCCGAAGCCGCAGACGCCGTCACCGTGCCATGCTGCGTACTGTTTATCGCAATATGGCTTGATGCGGTATACGCCGCTTCCGCAGACGTCAGGGTTGCGTAATTGGTCACAAGCGCCTTCTGCGCGTCTGTCAACGCTTCATATGCCGCTCTTGCGGCGTCAACTTTCTCTTTGCTCTCGGCTGTCGGTTCCACCGTGCCGATGGCGTTGATCTTGGCTATCACTGCGTTGGCGGCAGCCTGATCCACAGGATCGATCGGTACATACGGATCAGCTTCTGTACCCGTGCCGGTAAATGTCAAATTTGCGAGAGCCTCTATGTTCAGATAGAACATCGGTCGAATCCACTGTGAATTCCCGACACCGCTGTAGCGTGCGGCAACGGTTGCAACGGGTGAGCCGTCTTTTGAGTGGTTGATCACTCTTGCGTTGCTGCCGTCTCTTGGAGTGCGTAACCAGTATACGCTCAGGAGACTGGACGGGTTGCTGATGTCATACGGTGCCTGAACCGTTGTACCCTTGCTAAGTTCATCATTCCCGTACGCCGGAATGATGAAGCTGTCTGTGCCGTCGCCGGCCGAATCTTTCAGATTCACCGTGCTTACAAGCCCCAGCTCATAGCTCTTCAAGCCCAGATCGGTCGCAAAAGTACCGCCGGAGTCGAGATCAAGCCATGCATGGACGTTGCTTTCGCTATATGTTGCGTTCGAGCCGAATTTATCCTGTTTAAGCCCGTATTTACACAGCATCATATAGCCGGTGCCGTTGAGACGCTGGCAGTACCAGTCAACGTCCACACCGTTGTAAGAACCCATGCGAAGATACTTGCCTGTGGTGACAATGGGCTCGGTGAGCGGAGAAACCGTGATGGTAAATTCTCCGCTCATGGTTCCGCCGCCGATTCCGTTAAGTTTGAGAACGATTGTTTCTGTCCCGATCGTATTTATCGACATTTGGGATGGTGAAAGACTCGTAATATAGCTTCCGCTCTTGTGTGTAAAACTGTCAACCGATTCGTAATCTTGATCTATTTTCTTGCCTAACCTACGCAACAGATCGACTGTCGTCGTTACATAAGGCAAAGTAGTGTTTTGGGATATATACCCTGATTGAGAACCACTGGTGATTGATATCCGGTATCGTAAGGTCGCCGCGTTCGCCGTGAACGGCACCGAGGCGAACATCGAAACGATCATCAGCACTGCCAGCAGAAAGCTGAGCGGCCGTTTTGTTTTGTGCATAAATAATTCCTCCTTGGATTTGCTTTTATCATGTTTCATGTTTATAACACTGCCGGTTTGGGTCTGCCCGCTGACCATATGATTGTTGCGCACCATCAGGCATTGGCTGAAAAGCCAAACAAATCAGCAGTTGTTACCGAAAAAAAACAAAAAGCGGCGACCCGTGGAGCATGACGCCCCAAGGCAGCCGTTAAAAATGATATTCGGATCAGCAAAAACAGCCGGAAAAGAATAATCCTGACTGTCTGTCAATACTGTCGCACGAATCATATATTTGTCAACCTCTTATAAGCGGTTGCTTTGCATGGCCGCCTGCCAAATAAAGGATACGATTATTCTTCAAGCGTATTTTAACACCGAAATATCGTTTGTCAAGAGGATGTTACAATTTGTAGCATTTTTTATTTTTAGAAAAAAGGCTTGACAAATCCGATCCAATATGCTTTGCGCGCCCGGCTGTGATTTGTGTGATTTTGTTGCAAAGAAACAGCCGCGTTCGGCCGTCCGCCGCAACCGTGAGGCGCAATAAAAAAAGGTTCCTCCTGGGAACCTTTTTCAGCTCAAACGCCCCTCCGCCACGGCCCTTTTGTATTGGTGAAATATGGCGGGAAATTCGCCGTCAAGACGCGTTTGAATCAGCGGTTGCTTTAAACACCCGTTCAAGCGCAAACCAGACCCGATCCAAAAACCGCCTGATCTTCTGCCAAAGCGTTTCTTTTTTGCTGAACACGACGTTGTTCCCGTTCAGCTCCGAGAGCGCACCGGCTTCGTCCATGGTCAGAACCATGTAATTGATGTGCGAGGGTTCGTCCTCATACAGCAGCGCCAGCCTGCCGTCGCTCAGCTCGGTCAGGCAGGAATAGGCAAAAAAGCCGTCGTTGACGCGGTATTCCGACAGCACCGTCATCGCGCCATTCTCCACCGCTTCGATCACGCGCACCACGCCGTCAGCCCGGCCGCTCCTCGACCCGCCGGAGGAAGACACGATCACGCTTTTGCCGTTGAGCTTGCGGGAGTAATTGATAAAGGAAACCATGCAGTTTTTGGTGCCGCACAGGGCGGGACAGGCGAACGATTTGGTGAAGGTCACGCCGCCGTCCGCGCTGTCACAGCAGGCGACGTAATTGGATTTGTTGCGCGAAAACATCCGGATGCGGCCGTCGGGCAGGGTGACGAGCTGCGACTCGCTGGTTTTGCCCGTGAAGAGAGAATTTTTGACTTCCTCGCCGCGGTTCCAAGTGTGGCCGCCGTCGTCGGAATAAACGGTCACCGCCTTTTCATTGCGCCCTGCGTTTGAGGTGTAGAGCGCAAAAATCAACCGTTCGCGGCCGTTGACAGTCACCGCAAGGCCGCGCCCCGGGCAGACGCCGAGGAAATAATCGCTTTCCGCCGTCACCTGTTGATTGAGAATTTGCGGCGCGCTCCACGTTTCGCCGCCGTCCCGGCTGGCACGCAGCCAGAGGTAGGGCTTTTCCGGCACGTGGAACGCCGCGTCAGCGTAGAACACGCTTTGCGCAATCATGTTGCCGGTCGGCTGCTCACTGCCGTCACGCTGCGGCATGGTCAGCGCCTCGCCGTTTCGGTAAAGGCGGTATTCTTCATCCACGCTGTAACCGGTCGGTTCGCCGCCGCACAGAATGGGCGCGAAGCCGTTTGCAAAGCCCGCGATATGATAGCGAAAATCGCTCTCGCCCTGTTTGGCCAGCGCCACGTACCGCTTACCCTGATATTCGACGCAGCCGCTGCCCTTTTTAGTGTTCAGGATGCCCACGCCGGACGAGTAAGCCTCCGTGAGCAGGAACAGAGTGCCGTCTTTGCTTTGGAGCAGCGCGCTGTCAATGAACGAGGCGCTGTTTTTTGAACCGCAGCCGTCGGCATAATCGTCGAACCGGTTGACAATTTGATAAGACCAGTTGCCGTACCCATCCGGTGAACGGGCAAAAACGGTGTCGATGTTCTGCGGCGAATCCGAACCGTGATCCCACCGTAAATCTGCCGAAGCGCAAACGCTGCCGTCCGCAAGGGTGAACAATGCCGGGATGCGGTATTCGCGGCAGCCGAGCGCGCCCCGCTCAAACGGGGCGCCGTAAGCGCGAGCCGTCGCCGCGCCCGAAGCCAGCACGGCCGCCGTTAAAACAACTGACATGATCCGTTTCACCTGTTGTTCCTCCCTCATTTTTTCGCGTGCAGGATCAAGCTCCCCACGCCGATCAATGCGAAAACAACGCCGACAACAAGCGAAACGATCGCCCGCTGATGCATTCGGTGATAAAGCTCGTTCGAGCCGTCAAGCACAACGCGATACCCGAACCCATTCAGCGCAGCAAACGCCAGAGCCAGAACACAGACAACGAGGCACACGACACCAACGATCAACAATACTTTTTTCATGGTTTTCTCCTGAAACTGGAATTTACAGAATTGAAAAGCCGAGATCTGCTATCACGTTTTTCATTACCTTGTTGTCTTCTTCTGTTCGTATCGTTGCAGTTTTGCCTTGTAGGAGGATATATTTCAATACAAAGGAGCAAACTTGATGGGCATATCCTTTCTCCCGATATGAACGGGCTGTGCGAACGTCGCCAACTTCCCGCGCATTTAAGGAATACTTTTCAACACACGC
>CADBPL010000103.1 GCA_902796535.1 Oscillospiraceae bacterium | reverse complement strand
TGCCCTCACGAAGAACGACTTTGTCCTTCATCTTCTCTTTGATGGCAGCAAGCTCAGCCAATGACTTCATGTATTTTCCCTCCAAAATTTAATTTCGTTTTTATGCATAAGCACCGATCGACCCGGCGCTTACCGGAGCTCCGCGTAGTTTTCGCGGAGATATTCCTCGATCCATTTCACAACCTCATAGTTATCCAGCGGCACGTCGCCCAAAACGGCTTTGAGCTCGTCCGTATCGAGCGAAACCGTTCCGCGCGGCGTTTCATGCACAAACACCCAGCGGATGTTCGGCGAACCCTGAATCAGCGTTGTGACGCTTGCGACTACGTCGCCCAGAGGCGTGAAATCAATATGGTCTGTATAAAACGTCGCCGTGGTAACGGTGCCGTGGTTTTTGCCCGTTTCGGAGCGAATGCCGAAGCTGCCGCCCGTCTGCTCAGCCGCGAGCTTTAAAAACGGGATGCCCATGCCGACCTTTCGGGTGGTGCGGGTGGTAAAAAACGGATCCGTTACGCTGTTCACCTGTTCCTCCGTCATGCCGCAGCCATCGTCGGCAAAAGACAAAACCAGCCGGTTGTCGGCCTCGGTCAGGCGGATCTCGACCCTGGTCGCGCCCGCCTTGACGGAATTCATGGCAATATCAAGAATGTTCAGTGACAGTTCTTTCATCGACGAAGCCTTTCAAACAGGGATTGGATGATCTCCCGCTCGCTTTCCCCTTCCAGCGCAAGGCAGTTTTCTTTGCCGTTGATGTCGGCCAGACGGTGCGCGTCGGAAGAGAACACGAGCGTTTTGTTTTGCAAAACGGGGTAGGCGGCGCGGTAATGAGCGGCGTTTTCTTTGTCGCGCAGCTCAGCGCAGGAAAAAAACGGTTCCGGCGGAAAGTCACCGAGCACGGCGATAACACCGTTGGCTTCGCGGTCGATATGCGCCGGGTAGCACAGGCCTCCGTATTGCGCGGCCAGCGCCGGCGCTTCCTCCAGCGAAATGTCCGCCGCCGTGATCAGCAGGTTTTCTTTTCTGCCGATGATCTCATCGTTTTCATTCATGATGAGCTGTTCGCCGAAGATCTCTTCGCGGTTTTTCACCGGCATTCTTCTTTTTTCGACTTCGTGGTCAAAATCGAGCGCACCTTCGAGCGTTTCAAACAGGCACACCGCGTGAATATCCTCCGCCGTGGTCAGCTCCATGCCCGCCACCGGCGTCAGACCGTATTCCCTGGCCGCCTTGAAAAAGGCGGGGCAGTTCGCGCAGGTGTTATGGTCGGTCAAAGCCAGAATGTCCAGCCCGTTGAGCACGCCGAAGCCCGCGATGCTTGCCGGTGTGGCGTCGTTGCTGCCGCAGGGAGACAGGCAGGAATGGGTGTGCAGATCGTAGTAAAAGCTCCCCATGGGCTCAAATCAGCCGGGACAGCGCGACCGCCGCCTCATATTCCGGCAGCTCGGTGGCAATGAGGTTGAGCCCCCGCATCTGAGCGGCGAGCTGCGCCTGCTCGTCGGGCTGAACGCCCTCGGCAAAAATCACGCACGCAACATCCGCCAAAGAGGCGACCGCCGCCACATTCACGTTGGACATGATCGTGATCCACGCGTTGTCGGCCTGCGCCCGACCCATGACCCAGCTGAGCAGATCGCCGATGTAGCAGCCTTTGATCTGACGCGACGGGTCGCTGAGCGCAAGCGCCCGGAACCCCTCGGTTGCCGCAAGCTCACTGACCTTCATGTTTATCACCGCCGTAATTTCCGATATATTCTTTAATAAAATCTTTGTAAGCAATAATGCAGTCGTTTCGGTCTGCGTGTTCCATCACGATATCTTCCGCAAACGCGCGGCAGTTCGGCGCGCCGCACGAGCCGCAGTCAATGCCGGGCAGCTCTTTGCGGATCGCCTGAATTTTGGCCATCAGGCGAATGCTTTCACTGAGGTTGTCGCTCAAACGGTTGAGCGGCTGATAGCTCGGGAACTCGGAAACAAAGCAATCATCCGGGATGAATCCGTCTTTTTCAACGTCCGCCTGCGACACGGGCAAATAGCGGCGCAGCGTGTGCAGCCGGTTTTTGGCCACGTAGGGGTTTTCAATGGCGAGCACGCCGCCGATGCACCCGCCGGGGCAGGCGTTGAGCTCGACAAAATCAATGGGCGGAACGTTGCCGTTTTCGATCTGCTCCAGCACCGAGATCACGTTGGTGATCCCGTCCGCCGCGATGATGCGGTCGTTGAGCAAAGCGGAGGCTTCGCCGCCGCAGATCGCCCAGCTCAGGCCGATGCGGCCTGCCTTGGTGGAAAGCGTGGGTGCCTTGTCGCGCTTCATGACGCTGATGAGCTTGAGATAGACCTCGCTCATCGACACCGCCAGATCGATCTCGCTCTTGTAGCTGCCGAAGGTGTTGCGAATGTAGCTCACCTTGGCGGGACAGGGCGAAATGAACGTGATGCCGATTTCTTCCGGTTTAAGCTCCGGATGCTCCTTTTCCGCCTTGGCGCGCGCCATGATGGCGGCAACCTCCATGGGCGGCAGGAGCGGCAGAAGATTGTCTTTTAAAAATGGAAAACGCAGCAGGATCAGTCTGGTAATGACCGGGCAGGCCGTGCTGATCACGGGCTTTTTGATGCCCTCGGCCTGCAAGTAGAATCGGGTATATGCCGAGACGAATTCCGCGCCCTTTGACACCTCGAACACGTCGTCAAAGCCGATGTCGAGCAAGCCCTGAATGACGTAGCCGATCTCGTCAAGGTTATCGAACTGCGCGCACAGCGACGGCGCGGGAAGCGCCACGTTGAACTTGAAGCGGCTCAGCGCGTCGAGCGAATCAAAGCTGCTTTTTTTGGCGTGGTTCGTGCAGTTGCGGATGCATTCGCCGCAGTCGATGCAGCGCTTGGCGTCGATCTCGGCGCAGCCGTTGCGCACCCGGATGGCCTCGGTGGGGCAACGCTTCATGCAGGTAGTGCAGCCGGTGCACTTGGTGGGATCGAGCAAAACCGAATGAATATAAGTGCTCAAGCCGTTCGCTGCCCTCCTTTCTGTCCGGTCAGAAATTGACCTTCATGGTGATCGTTGTGCCTTCACCGACCACGGAATCGATTTTCATGTAGTCGGTGTAGCGTTTCATGTTCGGCAGGCCCATGCCGGCGCCGAAGCCGAGCGAGCGGATATTGTCAGGCGCGGTCGAAAACCCGTCCTGCATGGCCTGCTCTACGTCGGCGATACCGGGGCCTTTGTCGGCCAGAATGATGGTGATGCAGCCATCCTCCACCAGAATGTCGGCGCTGCCGCCGTCGGCGTGGATGACCATGTTGATCTCGCCCTCATACATGGCAATGGAAACCCGGCGGATCACCGCGGGATCCAGCCCCAGCTGGCTGAGATTGTTTTTGACCTGAACGGACGCCTGCCCTGCCGATGTGAAATTACCCCCGTCAACATCGTAGTGGAACTGCAGCTGCTCAGGCATTGAGTTCACCATCGCCCTTCAGGCCGTTGACGTAAAGCACACCGCAAGCCTCATACATCCTCTTGGGGGTGCTGAGGATTATCATGTTGCTCTGTTCTGCGAGTGCTATCATATCGGCCGTCGGCTTTTTGTTGCGCACAAAAACGATGGCGACCATGTCCATCATATGCGCCGTGCGGATAACCTGAGGGTTCACAAGCCCCGTGAGAAGCACGGCCCGGTTTTTGACATAGGCGAGCACGTCGCTCATCATGTCGCTGCCGCAGGCCGAAAGGATCCGGGTGTTTGTGTCTCCGCCGGTGAGCAGCTCGGCGTCAAGCAGTTGTTGAAGTTCGGTGATTGTCATACAAATCGCCACTTTCTGTTAGAAATAGAAAAAAGGGAAGCGATCAGTTGTATTTGGCGAGGATGCCTTTGATCTGGTCGGGCGTTGCCTTGCCGTAAACGTCGTCATTCACGGTGAACACGGGCGCAAGGCCGCAGGCGCCGATGCAGCGGCAGGCCTCCAGCGAAAACTTTGCGTCGTCAGTGCATTCGCCGGGCTCGATGCCGAGCTCTTTGATCAATTCGTCGATGATGCCCTGCGAGCCCTTGACGTAGCAAGCGGTGCCCAGGCAGACGGAAATGTTGTACTTGCCCTTGGGAGAAAGCGCGAACTGCGCGTAGAAGGTGGATACGCCATAGACCTTTTCAAGCGGAATATCCATTCCTTCGGCAATCATGACCTGAACCTCGAAGGGAAGGTAACCGTAGATGGACTGCGCCTGCTGCATGACGTGCATGAGCATGCTTTTGTCGTCTTTGTTTTCAGCGATCACGGCTTTCAGCGCAGCTTCCTGTTCAGGCGTTCCTCTGAAGGGGATTTTGCTGATTTTTTTAAGCATTCAACTGTTCCTCCTTTGTCGTAGCGATGCAGCGTGTGCATACTTATGAGATTATAGCACAACTCCCTTGGCTTGTCCACAGTTTTAATTAAAAATCTTATAATATAGCAATCATTACCGGTGCCAAAGCGAAAAAACAGCCCGAATGAGAAAAAGTTAGAAAGATGTAATATAATATATCTTGTTAATAGTTCAGGAATATGTTATTTTATATAATTGTAAAAAAATGCTCACTGGAGAGTTTTCTGCTATGCGTAAACTGCTGCACTACCTCAAGCCATATAAGACCGAGACGATCCTCACCATGCTCCTGCAGTTCGTCGGCTATGCCATGACGCTGGTGCTGCCGCTGATGATGTCGCAGATCATCAACAACGGCATCAACAACCCCGACCATGAGGCCGGGCTGGTCTATATCCGCAACACCG
>CADBPL010000102.1 GCA_902796535.1 Oscillospiraceae bacterium | reverse complement strand
TGAAGCGTGACCTGAACGCTTTTCTGGCAACGCTCAATGAGCGCGACCGAAGCGTTTTTATCCGGCGGTATTATCACCTGGAGGAGCCGTTTGAAATCGGCGAGAAATACGGAATCAAAGCAGATTACGTCAGAACAATTCTGATGCGCACACGCAAAAGACTGAAAAAGCATTTAAAGGAGGAAGGAGCATGAGAACCGAAGCCATCTACGACGCGATCTCCGGCTTTGAGGAAGCGTATGTTTCGGCGGCGGAAAACACCGACGCGATCCGGCTGAGCTTTCGCAAACACAGAACCCGTCAAATCCAAATGATCGGAACCGCTTGCGCCTGCGCCGCCGTGATGCTGGCGGCGGGCTGGATCGGTTCACAGGGGTGGTTCGGAAAAAGACCGCCTGCTGCGCCCGGCGGCTTCGTGACCGGGGAGAATATATCCGTTTCGGATGATCTGACAACGCTGCACACCGCGAAAGAGCAAACGGAAGCCCGGGAGAGCACGTCCGTTTCGGATGATCCGATCACGGAACAGACGCAGAACCGTCCGACAACGGCTAAGGAACCCTCGACCACCGAACCGGTCAAAGAAACGGAAAGCCGGAATTCCAAAACGGAGAAGAACACCGCACAAACCGTTCCGACCGGCGCCCGGAATCGAGAGGGAGCGCCGCCAAAACCGACGCAGACAGACAGTTCCCCTACGACCGACGCGCCGACGAACCCGAAAGACGAAGCCGTTTTTTATTTACGATATACTTATTTCATCGTCGACTCCGCGTATTCGGCCTATCGACCCGGCAAAGTGGTGAACGAGGAAATGGTGGGCGACCGATTGGAGGCTGCTGTCGCGACAGGGGTATACGTCTTCTCTGACGGCAGGACAGAGGAAGACGAAACGCTGCGCTGCGAGATCTTTGCCCTCACGGGCATTGATCCGGACATTGCCGTGTGCGTCAGATTTATCGACAAGGGAAAAGGGCTGACGACCGATCACTACTATCTGATGTATAACCCCTCGGCGGACACGTCCGCAATCGAGGCGTATCTCATTCCGCAAACCGAAGCCAACAACGAAGAATGAGAGTAATCCAATTTCCTGTCAGGCGCGCTGATTCTGTTCAGATTTCCAAACACGCTCACAGTGCGGCCTGAATTTCATCAACCCTTATTTCACGCAGGCCGACGCCGTGCCGAACCGCCAGCGCGGCGGCCGCGCCGGCTGCCGCGCCGATGCCGGCACAGATCGGCATCACGCGGTAATTGGAATGGGCGAGGTGCGTGCCGGAGATATTCCGCCCCGCGAGCAGCAGCCCTTCCAAATTCTTCGGAATCAGGCAGCCGTAGGGGATCGTATAGCCGGCGGGCTGGCTCCATGCGTGCTGCACCCCCGTGGGGTCAAGCCCGGCGCCGGTCAGATTGTGCACGTCAAAGTTGAAATGCGCGCCGCGCACGACCCAGTCGTCAAACTGACGCGCCGTGAGGATATCCTCCTCCGTCAGCGTTTGTTCGCCCGCAAAACGGCGGGTTTCCCGAACGCCCATCATCGACCCCGCGCTGATGACGTAGCACCGCTCAAATCCCGGCACATAGCCCCGCAGATACCGCACGATGGCGGGCATCTGCGTCCGGCAGATCAGCTCCGCGCGGGTCAGATCCTCCGCACGGGTGCCGTCAACGTCCGTGCAGTTCGTCATGTTGCAGGTGACGATGCCGGGCAGGGGAGAGCGGTAGACCAGCAGGTGACCGGCCGGCGCGGGAATGTGCTCTCTGGCCAACGCCTGCAGCTCGCCCTTTTCCGTCCAGTGCTTCGATTCAAACGAACCGAGCAGAACGGCGCGGTCAAGGTCAACGCCCGCCACCTTGAACATCAGCGTGCAGGGCTGCATCTTTCCATCCGCTTCGCGTCCTTTCCAATGCGCGGCGCCGGCGAATGCCGCCACGTCACCGTCGCCCGTGCCGTCGATCGTGATTTTTGCCAGAAAAACCCTTCGGCCGGATTTGCTTTCGGTGATGACCCCGGTCACGCGGTCGTTTTGTTTGATGACGCCGCAGACGAACGTGTAGAGCAGCACGCTCACGCCCGCCTCGCGCAGCAGATCAAGCCAGACGCTCTTGAGCGCCTCCGGATCGATCCACGGAACGATCTTGCCTTGCTCCGCTCCCTCGTTGGCGGCGGCGCACCGTTCGAGAATTTTTGCGTAAAGCGGCGAATCGACCGTGCCGGTCCAGTGGCTCATCAGCCCGGAGGTGGACATACCGCCCACTGCATTGTTCTGTTCCAGCAGCAAAACCCTTGCGCCGAGCCGCCCGGCCATGATCGCCGCAGACGCCCCCGCAGGCCCCGCCCCGGCGATGATGACGTCATATTCTCCTGCTACCGGCAATTCGCGCGCGGGTTCCGTGTAATACTTCATGATGTTCACCTGCTTTTTTGATGACGGTTATTTTACTTTTTCATTATATCATAAAATACGAAGCGTGTACACCCGGAAAACCGGCTGAACAGAATGCAGTTTCCTCTTGACAAAACAGCAGAAAGCGATTATAATGTGATTGGTTAGTCGAGGCTAACCAAATTTTCATCCTTACAGTTAGCCAAGGCTAACCAAAATGCGCGCGGCGGCGGGTATCGAACTTGTGTCACTTTTTTCAAGCGGAGATCGGGTAAGACGAAGAAAGAATGGGATTTATACGCGCCGATGCGTAATACAGAATGAGAGAGGGCGCACGCATGACCCTTCATGAATTCGGAACAGAAAACGGGCAAACGGTCGTTCTGATTCATCCCGCTGTGGTGATGTGGGACTATTTTGAATACGTCATCCCGCTTTTGCAGGACAGGGTTCACCTGATCGTGCCTGCACTGCCGGGGTACGATGAGGTCGGGGCCGGTGATTTTACAAGCGTGGAGCAAATGTGTTTCACGAGATCGGTCACGGCGGCCTTGCGGCTTTGAAGCCGAAAACACTGGTGGCGGAACTGAACAGAGTGATCGGCTTGTGACGGCTTGGTTGGGGGCCGGACGGTCTGATGTAAATCTGCCGCGCGATTCACACGCCTGAATCAGGCGGTATCGTTTTAAGAAGAGGGGAAAAGATGAAATACCATATTGAAAAAAACACCGTGCAGGAAACGCTGGTCATTCCGCTGTTCGGGCGGCTCGTCTGCTCCGAGCATTTCCCGGAATTGTTCTCTGACGCCGAGGCAAAGCGGATCTGCGATTCGCTGGATTACGACTTTGCCGAAAAGAAAAAGAAGATGGAATCCGCGGTCGGTCTGTTCGGCGCGCTGGAGGTGGCGCAGCGGCAGTACGATCTGCTGTGCGAGGTGCGAGCGTATCTGCAAACGCATCCGAAAGCCGCCGTGGTCAATCTCGGCTGCGGGCTGGACGATACGTTCCGCAAGGCGGATAACGGCCGGTGCCGCGGATATAATCTCGACCTGCCGGACGTGATCGAGGTGCGCAGCGTGCTGCTGCCCGCAGCGGAACGCGAGGAGAATATCGCCTGCGACCTGACCGATTTCAGCTGGATGGACAGGATCGACTCTTCCGACGGCGCGGTGTTTTTTGCTTCGGGCGTGTTCTATTATCTGCGCACGGAGGACGTGAAAAAGCTGCTTTGCGCCATGGCGGAGCGTTTTCCCGGCGCTGTGCTGGCGTTTGATTCCTGCAACGCGCGCGGCGCGAAAATGATGCGCGCCACATGGCTGAAGGAGGCCGGGATCACGGACGTGGACGCCTTCTTTTCTCTGGAGGACGAGAGCGAACTGGCGGCGTGGAGCGACCGGTTTGCCTGCGTGACGGCGAAAAGCTATATGCGCGGCTATCGGGATATTGACAAAAGCGTCGGGCTGCTGCATAAGCTGATGATCCGCTTTTGTGACAATTTGGTAAAAATGAAAATCGTGAAGATCGGGTTTGCAGGGGAACGAAAACACATGAATCCGGCAGGAAAAAACTCGGACAGCATCGGACAACGATGAGGGAAGAGCGCGAGAACGTGACGTTCGGAAAGGGGAAAAGAACATGAAGAAAAAACAAACTCCGTCGGCATTCAGCCGCCTGATGGAATACGCGGGACGGTTTCGGGTGCTGACCTACCGGATGCGCACGGTCAGCGGCGCGGACAAGATCGTCGTATTGTCGGACGGAACAGTGGCCGAAGAGGGGAAACCGCAAGAGCTTCTTGCCCGGCAGGGCAGCGCGTTCCGCCGCATGGCCGAGCTGCAGACAGAAAGCGCAAACTGGAGCATTTGAGAAAATTGAAAAAGACTTGTCAAGGGGGAACAAAATGAAACCTGATTATGTAACCACTGATTAAATCGCAGGCGCACATCTTGACGGAGTATTTTCCGCCATATATCACAAAAATACTCGTTAATACACCAAGTAT
>CADBPL010000101.1 GCA_902796535.1 Oscillospiraceae bacterium | reverse complement strand
CAGGCCGACCGAGGTGTCGACGTCATCGGTGATCAAATAGAATTTCAAGGAGGCTCCCTCCTCAGCGTCAGATTTTGTTGAGGATCAGAATGGAAATGACCACGCCGTAAAGGGCGATGGATTCGCCCAGCGCAACGAAGATCAGGGATTTACCGAAGCTCTTGGGGTCTTCGCTGGTGGCTGCGATGGCTGCCGGCGCACCGGCGGCCACGGCGATGCCGCCGCCGATACCGGCCAGACCGGTGACCAGACCGGCCGCCAGAAGGCCGAGCCCCTTTTCACCGCCCGCCGCGGGCTGCGCCGCTTCTTCCGTCGACACGGCTGCGGGCGCCTCGGCAGCGTCGGCGTCGACCGCCGAAGCCGTAAACGCCAGCGAGGCGGTGATAACCAGCACGAGCACAAAGGCAAGCAAATTGGTTTTCATGATGCGTTTGCCGTTCACGCCGTTCATATGCTTTTGGAACGAACGGATCGCCAGCGCGGTGAGCGCGACTGCCGGGAAAACAACTGCGAGAATAACAAGAACCGTTGACATAATAATTCCTCCGTTTATCTGAATTAACATTTTATTGATTGACGCCGCGCTGCGTGCGGGCGGCGATGGTGAGGAAGGGCTTTCCGCTGCCCTCGAAGCAGCGGCTGAACATTTCGTAGAATTCCAGACGCAGCGCCTGAATGCCCGTGAGCAGACCCTCCAGCGCAATGACGAGCACGTTGCCCAAAAGGATCACGGCAATGTTTTCGTTTTCACCCGCCAGAGAGAACACCACCATCATCATGCCCGCGTGGACAAGCACAAACGCGCCCACGCGCAGGAACGACACCGTGTTGCTGAAATAGCTGAGAATGTATTCCAGCAATTCAAACACGTTTTGCAGCAGAAAATCCGTAATGCTTTCCGGCATTCGTTCCGGCTCACGGTCGACCAGCGCGATGAGCACTTCCTTCAGGAAGAGAATGACAAGGCACACGATGATGACCGGTATGCAAACGGCGTTGGGAATGACGCGCGGCCCGTTCATGAACGCGACCGCCAGATTGACCAGCGTCAGGTAGAGCAGAATGCCGGCCACGCCGTTGTTGCTGAACAGCGCTTCGCCGAATTTTCCGGCGCGCAGACAGGACACTACATTGAGCACCATGGACACGGTGACCAGCCCGACGCCGATGGCAATGGCAAACAGCAAAACCGTGTTGATGCTTTCCATGACCTCAAGCGGTTTTTCCTTCAGCCCGACGGCGTGGTAAAGCGGGTCGAGCAAATGCTCATAGCCGAAGCACGAGCCGAACACCAGCCCGAAGCACATGGACGAGACGCCGCAGGGAATGAGGATTTTGCCCAGCGCCATTTTTTTGAGCTTCCACATCAGAAAGCCCGCCAGCATCAGCACAAAGCCCTGGCCTACGTCGCCGAACATCATGCCGAAGATGACGGTGTAGGTGATCGCGACAAACGCGGTAATGTCCAGCGAACCGTAATCCGGCAGACCGTACATTTCCACATAGTATTCAAACGGACGGAAGAGGAAAAAGTTTTTCAGCTTGGTGGGCGGCTCATGCTTGTCGGTCTTATTGGGCGAACTGATGTCAAGCGAAACGCCCTCCAGCCCCGAGGCGCATTGACGGAAATGCTCCGCCTGCCTGGCCGGGATCCAGCCGACACAGTAAAACTCGTTGTTGTGCCGCGCGGCAAACCCGCGCATTTCATCACTTTCGCTGATCAGGCAAAGCCGGGAATAAAGCTGATTGAGCCGCTCGCTGTTTTCTTCGGCGAATTTGCTCAGCTCCCGATCCATCTCTTCGATCTGCCGCTGGAGGATCGACACGTTTTCGCGAATGGACGCGATGATCTCCTCCGCCGTGCCCCACGCGTTGTTGATGGAAAGCTGCTCAAAATAAAGGGAAGCAAAAATCGCATCGATATCGTCAATCTTTTCGCGCGGCGCGCAGTAGACGCCCCAGTAATGCAGCTCGTCCGACGAGCAGGGCGTAAAGAGCAGATAGGGGTTGTTTTCATAGGCGCTGAGCTTCGGGTAACAATCCTTCGGGATGCTGCCGAAGCGCGCCACAAGAAATTCGCAGTTGATCAGATCGTCGATGTGAACGTCCAGCTCTGTAAAGTGAGACAGCTTGTCAATATAATCTTCACATTGCTGCTTTTGCTCCATGAGCGCCCTGCGTTCAACGGATTCCTCTTCAATGTGGTTTTTCAAACCGGTCAGGTATTCCTGCATGGTCTCGTCATCGAGCTGCTGGAACGCCAGATCGCCCTCGACCCGCACGAGCTTCAGTTCACCCAGGCGGGCGACCTCGCGCACCGATTCAATGAGCGGTTCGACGTTGTTTTCGCCGCTGACGGGCGAATAACCCAGCGACGCCGACAGGTATTCCATGGCCGGTTCCGGATGATAGGCCATGCTGCCCGCGGCAAGCGCCAGATAATTATCCAACTGCTCCATCGCACCGGACGCGCGCACGAGCTTCATTTTTTCAATTGCCAAATAGGATCACCTCGCACTCAAACACAATAAATATATCGTCTGATCTCTTCGGGCGAAGCCTGACAGCGCACGCCCTCAAAAATGTTGGAAATGTCGTTGATCTCCAGCTCGCGCAGCTTGAAAAAGCACCAGAGCGTCTGCGCGGCGGATTGGGAATAGCGCATCGCCTTTTGCAGGCGAACCGCGATCATGCGCAGAGCGCTCGCTCCGGCGTCCTCCCCGTGGAACATGGGCGCATAGGGCGTTTGTTCCACACATTTTACGAATTCCTCCGCCGTTTGCGCCGCCAGCAGCGCCTGCAGCCGGTTGGGCGAAAGCCGGGTAAAATCAGGCTGAACAAAGCGGCGCAAGGTCGCTTCGTCGGCGTCGGTCAGCCGTTTGATCCGGTAAAGGGAAAGCAGCATATGCAGATCGTTTTCGTATTCGACCAGCTCCAGCATCTCAGCCGCCTGCTTCCTGCTGCAGTCCTTCCGAATGGCCTTGAGCAGGCTGCGGTTGCAAAACGCCAGCACGTCCGCCTCGGCAAACACCAGATTCTCACGTATAAAACCGTCCTTCTGCGCGGCGCCGAACAGCGAACGGTATTCGGTGCCGGCCAGACAGTCCATGACCTCCGGCCAGGTCTGCGCTTTCATCAGCTGCACCAGATCGAGCGCGGACAGCTTTTCGTAGCGGGCGGGCATGAGCGCAACGTATTCCTCGTCGATCTCCTCCCCCAGCGTGCGCAGACGGCGCAGCAGCTGAACACAATCATGGTAGGTAATAAAATAACGGTACAGCTCGAGCCCGGCCGCCTTTTCATAGCGAAAAAGAGTCTGCATCTCGCGAATCAGGCGGGTACGCAGCACGGCGGTGAACTGACCGCGATAGGGCGCCGAAGCCGAAAAGGCGTTGAGCGCGGCGGCATAGCCGGTGCGTGTTTTTAAATAATCGGTCACTTCCGCCGCAGTGGTCAGCGAGGACAGCGCGGCATAATCCTCCCGCGTGAGCCGGTCGGCATACATCGCCTTGGCTTTTACGGTCACGCTGTTGCTCTGCCCCGGTGCTTTCATTCTGCCGCCCCCCTTCGTCGGTCCTGACGTTTTACTGCTTCAGCGTTCGTTCATAAAGCTCCTGCACCCACGCATCGTTCTGCCGGCGGCTGATCTCCTCCAGCGCCGCCAGATCCTGCCGGGTCTTTTGTTCGACGCGCCGAATCTCTTCTTCGGTTTTCTTTTCTGTTTCCGCGCGTCTGGTTTCTACCTTTTTCTGTGCCATTTCCATCCGTTCCGCCAGAATGCGGCGCGCTTCTTCCTGCGCCGAATCGAGAATATTGCGGCGGTATTCTTTCGCCTCGTCGATGCGGAACCGCGCGGATTTTTCCACCGCCAGTATTTCAGCGAGCGTTGACTTCAAAAAAGACACCTCTTTTCAGTCTTTATGCTACGCCATTATAGCATTGAATTATGAACAATTATATCATGTTTGGTTAAAACAAGAAAAAGGCCCGTTCTGAGAAAAACAGAACGGGTCTCGTTGATTGCGTTTATGATTGCGGATCGTGCGGCGCCGCCTCAGGCAAGCTCCGCGAAATATTTGATGGTTCTGACCATCTGGCTGGTGTAGCTGTTTTCGTTGTCGTACCAGGAAACGACCTGAACCTCATAGAGATCGTCAGCGATCTGGCAGACCATGGTCTGGGTCGCGTCAAAGAGGGAACCGTAACGCATACCGATCACGTCGGAGGAAACGATCGCATCTTCGTTGTAGCCGAAGGATTCGGAAGCGGCGGCTTTCATCGCGGCGTTGATGCCTTCCTTGGTGACGTCGGCGCCCTTGACAACGGCGGTGAGGATGGTGGTGGAGCCGGTCGGCACCGGAACGCGCTGCGCGGAGCCGATGAGCTTGCCGTTGAGTTCGGGGATAACAAGACCGATGGCCTTGGCTGCGCCCGTGGAGTTGGGAACGATGTTGGCAGCGCCCGCTCTGGCTCTTCTGAGGTCGCCCTTTCTGTGGGGACCGTCAAGGATCATCTGATCGCCGGTGTAGGCGTGGATGGTGGACATGATGCCGCTCTGGATGGGAGCGTAATCGTTGAGAGCCTTGGCCATGGGAGCCAGGCAGTTGGTGGTGCAGGAAGCGGCGGAGATGATCTGATCGTCAGCCGTGAGGGTGTCGTTGTTGACGGAGAAGACGATGGTCTTGAGATCGTTGCCGGCGGGAGCGGAAATAACGACCTTCTTCGCGCCTGCGTTG
>CADBPL010000100.1 GCA_902796535.1 Oscillospiraceae bacterium | reverse complement strand
CCTGACGCTGACCGCGCTGGTCAATTCCCTGCCCAACGCCGAGATCGCCTCGGCCTGTCAGGGCATCGGCGGCAAGATCAACTCCTTTGCCATTCTGCCCGCGCTTGCCATCAGTTCCGCCATTTCCTCCATGGCGGGGCAGAACATCGGCGCCGGCGAATTCAAGCGGGCGAAAAAAACCATGTACGTCGGCATGATCATGGCGTTTGCGATTTCCGCCGTGGTGTTCGCTCTGGTCAATCTCTTCCCCGAATTTATGATCCGCCTGTTCGACACCGAACCGGAATTGCTGGAGGTCGGGGTGCCCTATCTGCACTGGCTGACGTTCGACTATCTGCTCGTCGCCATCGCGTTTTGTATCAACGGCCTGGCCATTGCGGCGGGCAGCACCCACATCGCGTTGATCAACGCATTTTTCAGTTCCATCTTCATCCGCGTTCCGCTCGCCTATCTGCTCGTAAACAAATTCGGCCTCGGCTTTAACGGCGTGGGCATGGCCATGGGCTTTGCCACGGTCGGTTCCATTGTCATCGGCTTTATTTACGTCAGGAGCGGGAAGTGGAAAAAACGGATCGTGAAATGATCCGTTTCCCTCCCCATTACCATCCGGAAAGGTTGTTGACCTCATGAAACGAGTGGCTGATATTGTCATTTCGCTCATTTCCATCCTGCTGCTCAGCCCCCTGCTGCTGGCGCTGGCGCTGATCATTCTCATTGCGGACGGCACGCCGGTGCTCTACACCCAAAAGCGGATCGGAAAGGACGAAAAGCTGTTCACCATTTATAAATTCCGCACCATGAAAAACGGCACGCGCGTTGCCGCCTCCGGCGATCTGACCGAATCCGAAGCGCAGATCATCCCGGGCGGTCGGCTGCTGCGCAAGCTGAGTCTGGACGAATTGCCGCAGTTGTTCAACATCCTCAGGGGCGACATGAGCCTGATCGGCCCGCGTCCGCTGATCCCGGAGGAAGAGGAAATACGCGAGCTGCGCCGCAAATACAACGTCTATTCCGTCCGCCCCGGGCTGACCGGACTGGCGCAGATCAACGGCCGCGACCGGTTGAGCTGCGAGGAAAAAGCGCTGCTGGACAAAGAATACGTAGAGCATTGCGGCGTTGGCGCCGACATTGCCATTCTGCTCAAAACCGTGCGCAAGGTGCTCGGCATGAGCGACGTGATCGAAGGCAGCGACCAACCGTAAAATCAACAAAAAACCTGTATTTTTTTGCATTAATTACTTGCAATCGTCGAAATCATGTAGTAATATTTAATATAGAGGAATTTGTTTTCATTTTATCTTTTTTGCATAATAATAAGGAGGGTTTTTCTTTGACAGCGGATCTGCACTGCCACACGAAATTGTCAGACGGTTCCATCGGGATCGACGATCTGATTATTTTGGCAAAGAAAAAAGACATCAAAACCATCGCCATCACTGACCATGATTGTCTGGCAGGCACTGTTCGCGGAAAAATCATCGGTGAACGCCACGGCGTCGAGGTCGTACCCGGTGTGGAGCTGTCGGCTTTTGACAGCAAAAGCAACCGCTACGTTCACATCCTTTGCTATTACCCCGACAGCCCCGACCGGCTGGAGGGGTTGTGCCGCCGCAATTCTCTGGCGCGCAAAAAAGCAAGCCAATATATGATCCTGAAGGTGGCGCAGCGTTACCCGATCACGGGCGACCTTGTGCTCAAATGCGCCACCGGCTCAACGAACGTGTTCAAGCAGCACATCATGCACGCGCTCATGCAGTGCAACATCACCACAGAGCTGTTCGGCGAGCTTTATCACGAGCTGTTCAACCCGCAAAGCAGCAACAACGTGCTGGTCAACCCGCCGTTCCCCGACCCGAAAGAGGTGGTGGAGCTTGTCAAATCCGCCGGCGGCGTCGCCGTGCTTTCGCACCCGGCGCATTCCGACTGTGTCGACCTGATCGACGAGCTGATGACCTGCGGGCTTGACGGCATTGAGGTGTGGCACCCGTGCCACAATCAGGAGCAGACGCAGGCTCTCGCCAAGCTCGGCAAGAGCAAAGGGCTGCTGCTCACGGGCGGCAGCGATTTTCACGGCATGTACTCCCCCGTCGCCATCGGCGTGGGCGGCATCGAAGTGCCGCAGCAGCACCTCAACGCGTTTTTCGGCTACAAAGCCAGATTAAAACGGCAGGCAAAAAAAGCAGAACTGCTCATGAACGAATAAAGGACGGTGTTCGCTATGGAAGATAAAGATATGAAAATCTTCAACGGAGGAAACAAGTCAGGCGATCGGGACACGACCGACCTGGACATTATTGCTCTGGCGGAAGAGCTCAAGCGCAACATGGCCAACGGCAACGCCAACAAGGCCAAGGAGCTCGGCAAGCTGCTGGCCGGTTTCACCCCCGATTCCGACCAGTTAAGCGATGAACTGAAAGCGATCCTGTCTGACCGTGCCGTCACCAACGACATCAAATTACAGCTTCGCATTCTGATGGTGTTTGCCTCGGAACACACCCTGTTCCGTTTGCTGCCGCCGCTTGTGGCCGCCACCGCCTCCGATGCGCTTTACGATAAACTGCGCCGCAGCGAATATGATTTTTATGAAACCGTTTCGGGCGGCACCTCGTTCACCTTCTACTATCTCGCCGTTAAAAAAGACGATGCGGGCAAAGCCATCGGCGAAAGCTTTGCCATGCTCTGCAACGCCGAAAACAACGCCGTGATCCGTTACCTCGGTCAGCAGACCTTTGCGCTGATGTGCGCGCAGATCGAAGGCATGATCGAAGAACGCGCGTTTGAAAAATAAGGAGGGTCGCTGATGCTCGCTCAACTCCTGCTCAAATTGGGCATTCCAATGGCGTGGCGCGAAGTTTATGCGCTGGAACAGGCATCGCTCTATTTCAAAAACATTTTCACGACCCGGTCGCTGAAGGTGGTCATATCTTCCATTCTCGCCATTGCCGAAGTGTTCGGCGTGTTCCTGTTCAACGGCGCGCTGACGCCGCGCGGCGAAAAAATCAACGAGGAGATCCTCCAATCCGAGGGGTACCGGATCGTTTTTGAAGATGAATTCGACGGCGCCGAGCTTGATACCACCAAGTGGGTCTACCGAGCCAACGGCGCACGCCGGGGCGGCTACAACGCACCCGATCAGGTCAAGGTCAAAGACGGCAACCTCTATATCACGGCTCAGTACCGCGACCAAAACGATCTGCCCGCCGACACCTCCGCCGCCTACGGCGAAGGCTGGTATGTGGGCATGATCATGCTCAAAGAAAAATACAAGCAGGGTTATTTCGAGATCAGATGCATCTGCAACGATTCGCCCGGCTTCTGGAGCGCATTCTGGATCCAGGCCGATCACCCCTATGAGCCGGAGCTTTCCCGCGGGGGCGTCGGCGGCGCGGAGCTGGACATTTTTGAATCGCT
>CADBPL010000099.1 GCA_902796535.1 Oscillospiraceae bacterium | reverse complement strand
TTGGCTTACGCCGGTGATCTCCGCCATCTGCGCGGGGGTCAGCCCCATGATGGTTCTCAATTCGCGGATGCGCCCTGCGATGCTTTGTAATTCCGAGTTCGTGCTCATGTTTGTTTCCTCCTGTCATATTCTGCCGTAAAAAAAGCCCTGCAGCGTGATGCTGCAAGGCTTGATGGCGGTTCGGTTGAGAACGGCTCAGGCTTTTTCAGCATAACGCACTAAGACATTATCAATGCGAATGATAATGCCGATAATGATAATAGCGATGCTGAATAAAGCAGTCACGTGCCGTTCCTCCTGTTGATATTGGGGTCATCATATCACTTTTCTTCCGTGCTGTCAACGGTCCTGACGAAAAAAGTTGAATTCTTTTTGATATATTCGCCGCAGGAAATATAGAAGTTATTCTGCGACACCTGTGCGCTGAACCGTTCATCCAGTTTGTCGAGCACTTCGGGGATCACCGACGCGCTCTCGTTATCCTCGTCAAAACAGTCAAACATATTTTTGACGATTTCGGCGGTGCGCGGGTCGAGCATTTCGGCGGCGGCTTCGGCAGCGTCGCCGGTGAGCGGCTGCGCACTGCGGCGGAAAAATGCGGAAAGCGCCGCTTCCTTCGTGTCGGTCAGCAGGTAATAGGCGGCATAAATTAGCTGCTGCGGGCGGTTCAGGCCGCGGTAAAACGCGTTGACGTCGCTGCTCCTCTGACATTGATTTTCCAGAATCAGCGCAACGCCCTCAAACAGTGTGTCGGCGGGCGCCGCGGCAATGACCTCTTCCGTCAGGTTCGCATAGGCGTCGCGCAGCTCTTTTTCGCGTTTGGCTTTGGCCAGCAGCGCCTGATTGCGCCCGTGGGTGCGTTTGGAGGCCTCTGCCGCTTTTTTGACAACGAAAGCCGTGAGCGCGATCAGGCCGAGCAGCACCAGATATAAATACCAATATTCCTTCATATTTTCAAGCATCGGTTTCTTCCTCCAGCAGTTCTTTATAGATTTCGCCCTTTTTAAAGCTGCTTGCCTTGGCGGCGAGCTTGGCGGCCTCGCTGATGCTGATCCCTTTTTGCATCAGCCGTTTTGCCTGTTCCACGGCGTCCGAAAGCGTCTGCGCCTCTTCCTGTTCTTCGGGCGCCCCCTCAATGATAAGCACGATCTCACCCTTGAGCGGGTTCTCGCGGTAGGCTTCGGCGGCTCGGGCGAGGGTAGTCTGAATCACTTCCTCGTGGATTTTCGTGATCTCGCGCACGATGGCGATCCTTCGGTCGCCGAAGGTCTCCTGCATATCTTTGAGCGTGTTGGCAAGCTTGTGCGGCGCTTCATAAAAACACATGGTGCGCTTTTCCTGCTTCAGTTGCGCCAGATGCTCGCGGCGGCTGACCTTGTTCACGCTCAAAAACCCTTCAAAGCAAAAGCGTTTGGCAGGCATGCCCGAAAGCGCCAGTGCGCTGACAAAGGCGCAGGGGCCGGGCACGACCGTGACGGGCAGGTTGTTTTCGCGGCAAAGGCGCACCAGATCCTCGCCGGGGTCGGAGACCGCCGGCATTCCGGCGTCGGTGACGAGGCAGGCGCTTTCTCCGGCGGCTAAACGCGCACAGATCTGTTCGCCGCGCTCAAGCTTGTTGTGCTCAAAATAACTGACCAGCGGCTTTTTGATGCCGAAATGGTTGAGGAGCTTCATTGTGACGCGCGTGTCCTCCGCCGCGATAAAATCGCAATTGCTCAGCGCCTCAATCGCGCGGGGCGACAGATCGCCCAGATTTCCGATCGGCGTGCCGACCACATACAGGTTCCCCATACTGACCCTCTATTCTTTTTCGGCATAGGCGCCGAGGATTCGTTTTTGTTCTTCTTTGTCTTTCATGTTCAGCGGCTTTTCAATGATCAGCCCGCTGGCAGCGTCCGCCCGGGCTTCGAGCAAAAACAGCCACGGCGCCGCGTCTGAGTCGGAGATCACAAACCGCAGCCGCTTCGGCTCCAGCCGGTTGGCGCGCAGCGCGGCGATCACGTCCGTCAGCCGTTCGGGGCGGTGGCACAGGCAAAGCCGGCCGCCGCTTCGCAGCAGCCGAAACGCGCTTTGCGCCAGCTCCTCCACCGTGCAGCAGACCTCGCTGCGGATCAATTGCAGCGCGGGCGTCTGGCAGGCGTAGCCGCTGCCCACCTTAAAATAGGGCGGATTGACGGTGATCAGATCGAATTCACCGCTTTGCAGTTGCTCCTGCCGGTCACGCAGATCGGCGTTCACAATTCGGATCCCGTCTGTTTTATTTGATTTTTTCAGCCCTTCCGCGATCAGTGCGCAGGCCTCTTTTTGGATTTCCACCGCCGTCAGGTTCTGCTCGGGGTTGTTGCGCAGAAAAAGGAGCGGAACGATCCCGCATCCGCTGCACAGATCGCACACCCGTTCCCTGCGTTTCGGCGCGGCGAAATCCGCCAGCAGCAGCGCATCGGTGCCGAAGGTGTGGGTCGCGTTGGTTGCGGCAAAGACGCCGCACCCGAGGTCTTCATAATGAATGGAGTCCATCAAATCTGTCCCATCGATGTTTATGCCGTCATTTTACCACATTGCAGCATAATTGGCAACCGTAACCGATAAATCATTGGGGCGGATCAATGGAATAACAATGTATATTCATTGACTTAATATGAATATTTTAAAAACATTTGCGAATTTTGTCACAATTCTTGACAAAGGCTTCTGAATCATAGTATAATTATCCATAATTTTATTAAATAGAATAGGAGAGAAATCACATGACTGGCGAAATTGTAGCATTTGTCCTTTATTTCCTGATCGTCCTTTGTGTGGGCGTGTTCTTCTTCCTCAAATCGAAGAGCGCCGGTGAAAAGGACTATTTCTTAGGCGGGCGCAGCATGGGCCCGTGGGTCACCGCCATGAGCGCGCAGGCCTCCGACATGAGCGCTTGGCTGCTCATGGGCTTGCCCGGCAGCATTCTGGCGTTCGGCCTTGGCAAAGCATGGATCGGCATCGGCCTTGCCATCGGCACGGCGCTGAACTGGATCTTTGTGGCCAAGCGGCTGCGCAAGTTTTCCGCCGCAGCGGGCGATTCCTTCACCGTGCCGCAGTACCTGTCCAACCGTTTCTGTGCGCATAACCACGTGCTCAGCGTCATCTGCGCCGTCGTGTTCCTCGTGAGCTTCACGCTCTACGTCGCCTCGGCCTTTGTCGCCGGAACCAAGGTGTTCACCTCCCTTGTGCCGTCGCTTCAACCCGGCACGGCTATGCTCATCTTTGCCGCCATCATCATTGTTTACACCTTCCTCGGCGGCTTCAAGGCTGTTTGCTGGACGGACTTTTTCCAGGGCACGCTCATGCTTATCGCCCTGCTGGCCGTGCCGATCATCATGGCGCTGAAAGGCAACTATGATACGGCTCTGCTCAGCGAAGTCTATTCCTATGAAGGCACGGAGTATCAGTTTGTCCCCAACCTGTTTAACGCTTCCTGGCAGGATATTGCTTCCGGCCTTGGCTGGGGGCTTGGCTATTTCGGCATGCCGCACATCATCGTGCGTTTCATGTCCATCAAAAAGCCGTCCATGGTCAAAAAGAGCGCCACGGTCGCCATCATCTGGGTTGTGATCTCTCTGACGTGCGCCATCGTCATTGCCTATTTCGGCCGTATTGCGCTGTTTGGCAGCGAGGTCGTCGGCAAGGAGCTGCTCGAAAACGGCAATCAGCAGCTTGTTTTCATTGCGCTGGCCCGCAAGCTGTTCCCGTCCTTTATCGCCGGTTTGCTTCTGGCGGCCATCATCGCGGCCTCCATGTCCACGGCGGACTCGCAGCTTCTCGTGGCGTCTTCCTCTTTTACCAGCGATATTTACAAGCCCGTTTTCAGAAAGAACGCTTCCGATAAGGAAGTGCTCTGGATCGGCCGCATCGTGGTGCTGATCGTTTCCGTTATCGCTTATTTCATCGCTTCCAGCAAGGGTGAGGGCGCGCAGGCGATCATGGGTCTGGTCGAAAATGCGTGGGGTCTGTTCGGCGCAGCGTTCGGCCCGGTCATTCTGCTTTCGCTGTTCTGGAAGCGCTTCACCTACAAAGGCGCCATCGCCGGGATCGTCGGCGGCACGGTCGTCGATATTCTCTGGCTGATCTTCCTCTCCGGCAAGACGGGCGTTTATGAAATCATCCCCGGCTTCATCTGCTGCTTCATTCTGGCGGTCGTGGTTTCTCTTATCGACGCCGCTCCCTCGGCCGACGTTCAGGCGATCTACGCCAAAGCGACTGACGACAGTGTTGATGATTAACGCGCGGCGAAGCTTCAACTGAAAAAGAGAACCCCGGTTCAACGCTGCTGACAACTTTGTTTTGTGTTCATGATGAAAAGCTGCTGTTTTTAACGGCAGCTTTTTTTCGGTCAACGCGCAACCATTCCGGCTTTCAGTTGATGAATAATCAGCAAATTTTCTTTTTTCTCTTTCTTTTCGTTTCGTTTTGTTGTATAATATAAAACAATACGCGCACTCAAATCTAAAAAGAGTGAATGCCGCAAGGCAACAGATATAAAGGAGGAAATCCCCCATGAATGAAAACTTCAACTACAAAATGGAGCTGACCGAGGAACAGGCGGCCATTCTGCACGGCGCCAAGGGTGAGACCATGGCCAAGGTCATGCAGACCCTCGTGCTCTACGGCGATGCGTTCGGCGCGCCCAAAATGGTGCCGGTTACGAGCAAAATGGGCCATCTGGTCACCAGCTTCGGCCTCGGCGTGATGAAGCCCGTTCACGAAATGATGGATAAGCTCATCAAGGGCGGCGCGCTTTCCGGCCAGAAATTCTCGGTCGACCCCAAGCCGCTCGATCCCAAAGTGCCCGCCAATTTCGCGCAGAACTTCGTGTTCAAAAAGTTCATGTATTCCGTGCAGGATGATTATGACAAGCAGCTTCAAAGGCTTGGCCTGCTCGATGACGACGCCTACACCTGCACCTGCTATATGGATGAGGTCGGCAACAAGCCGCAGCAGGGCGATATCCTCTCCTGGGCGGAATCCTCCGCCGTTGTTTATGCCAATTCCGTGCTGGGCGCGCGCTGCAACCGCAATTCCGGCATTATCGAGCTGTTTGGCTCCATCGTCGGCTTCGTGCCCTATTTCGGATTGTTGACGGATGAAGGCCGAAAAGCGACCTGGATCGTAGAAGTGAAAACCACCCAAAAACCCGAGGCGCAGATTCTCGGCTCCGCCATCGGCATGAAGGTCATGGAAGACGTTCCCTACATCAAGGGTCTCGATCAGTGGCTGGGCACCGAGCTTGACGGCGACACCTGCGCTTACCTCAAGGATTTCGGCGCGGCGACTGCCTCCAACGGCGCGGTCGGCCTGTATCACATCGAAAACCTGACTCCCGAAGCCAAACAGCAGGGCACAGCGCTGATTGCCGAAAACGCTCAGACCTATGTGATCGACGACGCGGAGCTGGACAGAGTTTACAAGAACTATCCTGTCATGTGGAAGGATCGGAACGCGGCGCCCAAGCTCTGTTTCGTCGGCTGCCCGCACCTTTCTTTGGCGCAGCTCATTGAATGGACGAAGAACGTCAGCGAGGGTTTGAAAAAGAGCGGCCTGAAAAAGGTCTCTGTGCCCACCGTTTTCACGGCGGCGCCCGGCGTGATCGAGCAGTTTGAAAAAACGGAATACGCTTCGCAGCTCAGTGCGACCGGCGTGATCCTCAGCTACATTTGCCCGCTGATGTACATGAACAACCCGCTTTCCAAAAAAATGCCCGTTATCACCAATTCCAACAAGCTCAGAACCTACACCACCGCCCGCTATTACAAGAGCGATGAGATTCTTTCCATCATCACGAAGGAGGTCAAGTAACATGAAACAGTTCAAAGGTCGTCCGGTCGTTGCCGGCAAATGCACTGCCCCCGCGCTTGTTTCCCACGGCGGTTTCAACACCCTTGCCTCTTTCCAGGGCGCGCTTCAGTTCGGCGATCTGCCGATCATCGGCAAAAAATATCAGCAGACAGAATGCGACGATCAGAACAACAAGGATCTGTTCGGCAAACCCATGCTCGGCAAGGCGCTTTGCCTGCCGCAGACCATCGGCTCCACCACCGGCGGCATGATCCTGTTCTGCGCCAAGGCGATGGGCAAATGCCCGGCCTGCCTGCTCTTTTCTGAACATATCGATTCGCTGGCCGCTGCCGGCGCCGTCATTTCCGCTGTCTGGACGGACAGCCCCATGCCGGTCGTCGACTGCCTGGGTCAGGAATTCCTCGACACCGTCAAAGACGGCGATCAAATCACTGTCAGCGAAGACGGTACGGTCACCATCGAATAAATAATCCTTTCCAAAAATAATTCAGCGCTCTGCAGGGCAGTTCCCGCAGAGCGCTGTTTTTATTTCAGCGTTTTCAGATATTCCTTTTGCTCCGGCGTGATGCGATAGCTTTCGCATGCTTTTTGAATGGTTTTGCGGTGTGTCCATTCCGGCAGCCGACGCTGCTCCAGAACAGGAATGACGGCGTCCCACTGCTTGGCCAGCGCTGTGGCGTAAAACCACGCAACCATCATGCGCACATAATATTCCCCGCTTGTCACCGTCAGCGGCCAGTCAGCGTATTCGGCTTTGAAGTCCGCGTCCAGATAATGCGTCATCAGCATTTCAAGGCCGAACCGGCAGGAATAGGGCAGGGAGGAATCGATCCAGCGCCTGACGTGCGGCAGCAGCTCGGCTTTGTGTTTGGCGAATACCTTTGGTTTGAGCACATCGCACACGGCCCAGTTGTCAATAAACGGCAAAAACGCGTCCACCGCGGTAACGACGGCGCCAAAATCCTTTTGCTTTTCCAGCAGCAGCGCGTGGAGCACGTTCTCTTCATAATAGTCATGCGGCAACGCCTGCAAAAAACGTTCCCGTTCGTCGCCGCTCAGCTGTTTTGCGAACAGCCGCAGCTTCGGCGTGCGCACGCCCAGAATCGTGCCGCTGTTGAGGTTGGGCACCAGCTTTTGGTGAAAGCGGCGATAGTCTTCATCGGCCAGTTCTTTTAGCTGTTCCTGCAATTCGGTCATGGTTATTCCTCACCCTTAAAGACCTTGACCAGATACATGATCAGCGAAAAAAAGAAACCGGCCAGACAAACCGTGATCACAGCGGCGAACACAAACTGCCCTCGGTCATAGGTGACTTTTATGGCGTAGCCCAGGGCGACAAGACAGAGCAGCCGGATCGCCAGGGTCTTGATGGAAAAAGCGGAGGTGGTTTCTTCCGTTTCGTTTGGAATGGGCGTTTCTTTTTTATCCATGGTCGCACAGAGCCCCTTCATACTGTTTGTTTCTCCTCTATTGTAGTGAAAAAGCGACCGTTTGTCAAGAACTGCCTTTCGCTTCACGCTGCGGTTTTTGCGCGGATTTTCTTGAACAGCGGGGCGTTTTGTTGTATAATCGAACCATAAAGACATAGAGAGGAAAAACAGAAATGAAAAACAAACTGATTGCTCTGGGCGAAGCGCTGATCGATTTTATTCCGGATAAAACCGGATGCGAGTTTTATGAGGTCACCGGCTTTGAACCCAAGGTCGGCGGAGCGCCGGCCAACGTCTGCTGCGCCTTCACTGTGCTCGGCGGCCGGTCGGGCATGATCACACAGCTGGGGAATGATCCGTTCGGCGATAAGATTTTGCGGGAGCTGGTTTCGTTCGGCATTGATACCAGCCAGATCGCACGCACCGCCGCGGCGAACACCGCGCTGGCATTTGTCAGCCTGAGCCGGGATGGCGGCCGGACTTTTTCTTTTTATCGAAAGCCTTCCGCCGATATGCTTTACACCGCTGAACAGCTTGACCGGGGTTATTTCAGCGACGCCTATGCGTTCCATTTTTGCAGCGTCGATCTGGGCGATTTCCCCATGCGCGAGGCGCACAGGCGTGCGATCACTTACGCCAAACACAGCGGCGCGCTGGTGAGCTTCGACCCGAACCTGCGCTTTATGCTGTGGGACGACGCGGAAAAGCTCAGGCAGACAGTGAAGGAATTTATCCCTTACGCGGATATTCTCAAGATTTCCGATGAAGAACTGGAATTTATCACGGGCGAAACGCAGATCGAAAACGCGCTTGCCGCGCTGTTTGAAAAAGGCGTCAGGCTCGTTGTTTACACCTGCGGCGCAAAGGGCGGCTATGCGTTCACCAAAACCGCTTCGGCGTTCGGCAGGCCCTCAGCCGTTGCGGCGGTGGACACCACCGGCGCAGGGGACGGCTTTATCGGCGCGTTCCTTTATCAGCTCTATGAAAGCGGCGTTACAGCAGATGGTCTGGCGGCGGTCGATCCCGCCACGCTGCAGCGCTGCGTCGATTTTGCCGTTCGCTTCAGCGAGATCAGCATTACCAAACGGGGCGCAATGAGCTCCTATCCGACAAAGGAAGAAATGAATTCATTCTGATCCCTTTCACTCGCAAGGCTTTCACATCCCGCCCGTTTTTTCATAGGATGAAGGGCGAGGAGTGATTTACTTGGTTTACGGTACAGTGGCAAACGGGCTGCTGCTGCCGCTTTGGGGCACGACCCTTGGCGCAGCGCTTGTTCTGTTTATGAAAAGGGAACTCAGGCAGTCGGTCCAAAAGGCGTTGACCGGTTTTGCCGCAGGGGTGATGCTGGCGGCTACTGTATGGAGCCTGCTGATTCCGGCAATCGAGCAAAGCGAACGGCTCGGCAGGCTGGCGGCACTGCCGGCGATCCTCGGCATTTGCTGCGGCGTTGGGGCTTTGCTGGCGCTTGATCGGTTCATGCCGCTGGCGCAAACGGTCGTGACGTTCAGTAAGCGCATTCCGTCCCAAACACGCACAACGGTGCTTGCCATTGTGCTGCACAACATCCCCGAAGGCATGGCGGTCGGGGTTGTCTATGCCGCGTGGCTGACCGGTCAGCCGGGCGTCACGCGCGCCGTGGCGCTCTCGCTCGTGCTCGGCATTGCGATCCAGAATTTTCCCGAGGGCGCGATCGTGTCCATGCCCCTGCACGGCGGCGGGGTTGCCAAAGGCAAGGCGTTCGCCTGCGGGGCGGCGTCCGGGCTGGTGGAGCCGGCCGCCGGGCTTGTTACCGTGCTGGCTGCCCGCTTTATCGCGGCTGTGCTGCCTTATCTGCTTGGCTTTTCGGCGGGCGCGATGATTTACGCTGTTTTGATGGAGCTTGTGCCGGAAATGACGGCCGGCGCCCACGCGCGCCTTGCCGCCGTATGGTTCACAGCCGGGTTCATTTTGATGATGTTTCTCGACGTTGCGCTGGGGTGACCGACGGCCATTATTAAAAACAGGATAAGAGGCAGTGCTGAAACGTTGTCGGTTTTTGCCGGTGTGTTCCGTAACACAGGGCCTTCCAACTGATTCAAATCAATGGTTCGGCTCTTGACAACCGGCTGCTTTCGGTATATAATCAAATGAAATATGCAAGAAGAAAGGATGACGAGTCCATGTCGCAGAAACTTACGCAGGAAGGCTATGACAAGTTAGCGCAAGAGCTTGAATACTTAAAAACCGAGGGCCGTAAAGAAGCCGCCGAAAACATCAAAGAGGCACGCTCTCACGGCGACCTTTCCGAAAACAGCGAATATGATGAGGCGATGAACGACCAGGGTCGTCTGGAAGCGCGCATTGCCGAGATTGAGGGCATCCTGAAGAATTCCGAGATCATCACCGAGGGCGAAAGCGGTATCCATATCGGTTCCGTCGTTGTTCTGCTCGACATCGATGAAGATGAGGAAGATGAATACGTTATCCTTGGCGAAAACGAATCCGCGCCCGACCGCAGTTATATTTCTGCGGAATCTCCCGTGGGCAAGCAGCTCATCGGCAAAAATATCGGCGACGTGATCAGCGTGGAAGCGCCCGGCGGCGTGGTCAATTTTAAAGTGACCAACGTGATTAAGTAAAACAGAAAGGAAACGGCGCTTTTGCGCCGCGTGTAAATAAAAATGGCTGACGAACAAAACTTGAACCTTACGCCCGAGGAAGAAGCCGGGCAGGAAAATGAGCAGCGCACCATCCGCCTTGAAAAGCTGCAGGCGCTGCAGGCGGCAGGGAAGGATCCGTTTGAGATCACGCTGGCCGAGCAGAGCATTACGGCGGCTGAGATCGTGGCGCGTTTTGACGAACTGGAAAACACCGACGTTTCCATTTGTGGGCGCATCATGCTCCGGCGCGATATGGGCAAGGCGAACTTTATTGATATTCATGACCGTTCCGGTCGGATGCAGGTTTATGTGCGCATCAACGACGTTGGCGAGGATGTGTTTGCCGAATTCAAAAAGTGGGATATCGGCGACATCGTCGAGGTAAAGGGCTTCGTGTTCCGCACCCGACGCGGCGAGATCTCCGTTCACGCCAAAGAGATCAGATTGCTGGCCAAGTCCCTTTTGCCGCTGGCCGAAAAATTCCACGGTCTGACCGATACCGACACGCGCTACCGTCAGCGCTATCTTGATCTGATTATGAACCCCGGCGTGAAGGACACATTCTATAAGCGTTCTCAGATCATTCGCGCCATCCGAAATTATCTGGACGGTGAAAATTTCATCGAGGTCGAAACGCCCATTCTCGTTCACAATGCCGGCGGCGCGGCGGCCAGACCCTTCAACACGCATCATAACGCGCTGGATGAAGACCTCAAGCTGCGCATTTCGCTTGAGCTTTACCTCAAGCGCCTGATCGTCGGCGGCATGGAGCGCGTGTATGAGATCGGCCGCGTGTTCCGCAACGAGGGTTGCGACATCAAGCATAACCCCGAATTTACGCTCATGGAGCTGTATCAGGCCTACACCGATTACAACGGCATGATGGATCTGACCGAAAACCTGTTCCGTTATGTGGCCAAAACGGTGCTGGGCACCAGTATTGTCGAATACGGCACGGACGAAAACAAGGTCGTGATCGATTTTGACAAGCCCTTTGCCCGCATCAGCATGACTGACGCTGTCAAGCAGTATGC
>CADBPL010000098.1 GCA_902796535.1 Oscillospiraceae bacterium | reverse complement strand
GCGCATTCCAGCACGGTGTCCAGCATGGTGTTGCCCGTGGCGTAACGCGGACGCGCATATTCAATGCTCTGATCAAAGTGGCGGAGCATCTCCTCCGCCTCCTCAATACGCCCCTCATGCAGGCACGCCGCCAGCGGACGGATCTGCTTGGGGAAATCGTGGCGGAAGATCCGCAGCTCCTCGTTTTTCTTTTCCATCTGCTCAAAGTGACGGATCTGCTGCTCGACCATCGCTTTATAGTTTTCTTCGCTCGCCCGTGTCCGCGCGATCACAACGGCGCTGTAAATGGCCGTTCCGGTAAACAGCGGAATATTCGCCAGCGTAAAAATCAGCTCCGCCGGGCGGGCGCTGCTGTGGTTGACGCCCAGCAGCAGCATCGTTGTCATGAACACCACCAGCGTCAGAACGATCAGAAAATACAGCGGCAAACGAATTTGCAGGATCGGCAGCTCCGTATTCCGCCGGCGGGCAAAGAAGAGGAACGCCCCGGTCATCACGATCAGCAGCGCAAAGCAAATGGCGGTATCCATGCAGAGATCCAGCGCCGCGCTGCGCCCGTCATAGGAAAAATTGAAAAAGAGAATCAGCAGGAAATATTTAATGACGTCCACCAGATTGCCGCCGAGCACGATCACGCTGCTTTTCCAGAAGGAACGCGGCGGAAAAAACAACCCGGTCAGGAAAAAAGGATACAAAAGCTGAACCGTCGAGAGCACGCTGCCGCTCCCGAAACCGCGCAGCTCCTGCATTGTGTTGAGCCAGGCGACTGCGCCGCATAACGCAAAAGCCGTCAACCATTTCCAGCTCCGGCTGCGCAGCGGCAAACGGAACAGCGTGAGCGTGGAAACGATACACAGCAGCACGAACAACAGGTTATCCAGAAAAGATACGGTCAGAAACACGCCGAAAGAATCGCCGACCCATGCAGAAATCGTTTTCATGCAGTCTCCTTTTTGCAGCCACGGAATGACACCGGCCCGATGCGTGTAGAGCGGTGCTTCACCGCACGTTCAGGTTAAAGTTAAAGTTCCGATAGGCCTCCTGAAACGGCTTGAAACGGCTGAGCTCCACCTTGTCGCCCGATTTCATCTCGATCACTTTTTTGTCGTACCGCGCAATGTGCATCATGTTCACAATGTATGAGCGGTGCGTGCGAAAGAACATTTCCGGCGACAGATACTTTTTTTCAAGCTCGGACAGCGAAATCGGATACTCCTCACAGCGGTCATAAAAATAAATCAGGGATTTTTTATCGACCGCCTGAGCAAACAGGATATCCTGCGGGTAAACCGTTTCATACCGGCCGTCCCTCTTCAACTGCAGCCGGTTAAAAAAGGACATTCGATAGAACTGATCCAGTTTGTCGTAAAGCTGCTGCGGATCGACCGGCTTGCGAAGGAAGCCGTCGGCATAGACACGCTCGTTGATGATGCGTTCCGCCACGTTATCATAACCGGTCAAAAAGCAGATCGTAACGGCGTTGTTAAACTTTTTCTTCAAAGCCAGAGCCAGGGAAATGCCGTCCATTTCCTCCATCATATAGTCAAGAAAATACAGATCGAATTTATCCTCCTGCAGCAACACTTTGCCCGAAACAAACGACTGAATTGTGATCTCATAGTTGCGCTCCGCCGCATACGCCCGGATCATGCGCACGATTTGCTCACTTTCGTGCCTCTCGTCATCGCACATTGCAATCCGCATCCGAATTCCTCCGTTTATCGCATTATCGCTGTCTTTTCCTGCCGTCATTTCAATTTACCGATACATAAAATAATATTAGAGGAATTTTGCGAAAAAGTCAACCGATTCGGCGTGAACCGGCCTGTTTTCGGCGTGAACCCGCCAAATCGGCCGCCTTTGTCCCGCGCCGCGGCGCAGGGCAGCCGCTTTCAAGCGCCTGAAAAGCCGCCGAACGGAAGGGCGCCCCCGATCGGGCTTTCTTTCTCACCATCCGATCCGCTGCCCAAAGCGCAGGCTTTCACACAGCATTTGCACCATATTTCCCCAAATTCCGGCCACAGATTATATTGAAAACAGAAAAAACGGCCGCTGTTTCTTTTCTCCGGCTTCCTTTGATTGACAAAAGCAAATCATTTATGCTAAAATAACATCATAACTGTTATGGAGGATCGACATGAAGCCTATCAAAACCACCCATTTCGGCATTCAGCGCAAGATCGTTGCCAACATGACCAGCGAAAGCTGGATGGCCGTTCCCCACGCCGGCCCCGTCGCCGAGTTTGACGTGACCGACCTGCTCGCCGCGTTTGAAAAGCTCCGCGCATCCGGCAGGCTGCAATACAAGCTGAGCATCAACACCCTCATGCTCAAAATCATTGCCGAGGGGCTCAAGGCCGCGCCCTCGCTCAACGCCCACATCACCTATGACCACCGCTTTGTCAAGGGCAAGGTCGAGCAGTTCGACGAGATCCATTTTTCCATTCCGATGATGCTGCCCAACGGCGAAATGATGACCATCAACTTCCACAACTTTGAAAACAAGAGCCTTGACGAAATGTCCGCTTACATCGACGACGTGCGCAGAAGGCTGGAAAAAACCAACCTGACCGAGGCCATGTTTGAAGTTTCGATGGACGACACGATCAACGCGCTCAAGCACCTGAAAGTCGGCACCGTGCTGGGCAGACTGGTCGGCGCGAAGCTGGGCAAATACAAGGTCAAAACGCTTTCCGGCAAGGAAAAGCGCGATTATCGGGCGATTCCCGAAGCCGACCGCATCACCAAGCGCGACATTGAACAGGGCACCATCACCGTGAGCAACCTCGGCGCGGTGGACAGAGGCCGAGTGGGGCACTGCTCGCTGCTTGAGATCATTCCGCCGCAGGTCGCCGTCATTGCGCTCTATGCCGTCACCGAGCGTCCGTGGGTCGTGACGAACGAAAACGGCGAAAAAGAGATCGCGATCCGAAAGATCCTGCCGGTCACGGTCATGTTCGACCACCGGGCGTGCGAATATTCCGACACGCTGCCGCTGCTCAACAAAATTCAGGAAATCTGCTCAAATCCGGAGCAGATCATGAACTGGTAATTTCAAAAAAACGATCAGGGACGAAGCCTTGTGCGCTCGTCCCTGATTTTTTTGGTTGTTTTTATGGGCGCAGCGGCCGCCCGCCCGCATTCACCCCGGGCAGGTCAGGCACCGCGCGCATTTGAAAAGCGTCAGACAAACAACATTTCGATCGGCCAGAAAACAGCGTTAAACAGGACAGACAGCATACGCCCGATGAAAGCGACAACGCTTCGCCAGACAAAATCGACGGGGGCGTAGTAGGTGCGGCCGGTGCCGACCGTGTTGTAGAACGTAATATCGTAATGCGCTTCGGGGTTTTTGACGGCCTTTGTGTAAACATAGCCGGAGTAGAGGTAGCCCTCCTCCGTTTTTTCTTCCAGCTCCAGTTCGGCCCAGGAGTTTTGATTCATCGTTTTGAAGGTCACGCCGTTCATTTCAACAAAGTCCAGATCTTTCTTCGTGCTGATCACGCTCACCCGATAGCCGTCGCCATCCGGGGTCATCTCCCACGAAACGATCTCGGGCTCATCGGTGCCGGGGAAGTAGACGTCCTCTTCATAGGTCTGTTCGCGCGCGCCTCTGGCAGCGGGCAGAACGGTGAGCGTCAGGTGATACGTACCCTCGCTGAGCCCCAGGATCGGCACTTCCTCCTCTTCGTTTGAGAAGGAAAGACCGAAGGGATACCACAAATCGGTCAATTCGCTGCGCCAGACCTCAATGCCTTCCTCATCCGTGAGAACGGCCTGCGCCTTGCTCAGTGAAACTCTGAGCACTGAACTGATATAAATGCGCACGCCTTCCCCATCCAGCGAAAAGCTGACGGAACGGTCGTCCTCCATCGCGGGCAGCGCGTAATAATCGCCGTAAAAGCCCGTCAGGGGAATGCCGAGAACCTCATCGCCGCTCTTTGCCACGACAAAGCCGTCCACATAAAACCCGTTGGAGAACGTTTCGGAGAGGGAAGCGACCTGTTCGGCGTCGAGCGCAACGGAAACGTCAACGATCTCACTGCCGCCCGCTTTGACGGTGACCGGCTTATCCAGCCCGGTCACAGCTGCCTTCAGCGCAACTCTTTCATTCGGTTCAAAAATCGCAATGGTTTCATCATAATCATCGTATTCATCAGAGGAATCCGTGTTGAAGGCGGCGGAAAGATCATAGGTTTTGTCCGCGTTGGAACGGTTCGTCAGCTTGACGCTGAAGGAGAATTTTTCGTTCAGCGCCGTGCCGAGGTGGATCTCCGCCTCGCCGCTGCGCAGCGCATCGGTGAGCGCGGCCTCGTTTTGCAGTGCGGCGCCGATGTTCATCAGGCCCGCGCCCTGAAGCCGCGGCGAAAGGTATTCGCCGTGTTCATCAACATAGGGAGCCGCCGTGTTTTTCAGCGCGTTTTCCATGAATTGGACTCTTGCGCCGCCGCCCAGCTTGACGCCGCTTCGGTTGATCCGCTCGCTCATCAGGGCGCTTGCGCCGCAGGCATAGGGCGTCGCCATGGAAGTGCCGCCCATTTCTTCGTATCGATTGCCCGCCACAGACGATTGGATGTGAGTGCCGGGGGCGGAAAAATCAACGCCGTTTTCCAGATCGCGGTCAAAGCACCAGCTGGAAAAATATGCCATTTCTTCCGGGAACCCTTCGGTAACGCTCAGCGTTCCGCCGGCAGCCACCGCGTCAAAATCCGCGTCGTCCAGAACCAGTATGGCCGGCATATAATAGAAGAACATATAGAAGATGAGGGATTCGCCGAGTTGGTCATAGAGAGAGCGGCTCAGCAGGCAGGCGGCCAAATCGCTCTCGGCGAGCAGACTGATCTGATGCATCAGTTCATCCTGTTCAAAGCCGATTATGCTTTTGGTGATCGGAACAAACTTGCCGGCAAGGCCGTTTTTCTTTAAGGAAACGGTGACACGCGCCGCCATCGCGCCGAGCTTCAGCGGGGCGGCGATTTCAAAGGAACCGTTGTGGGCGTAACCGTCTGCCACTGTGAGATATTCGAGCGTTTCGCCTTTAAAAGAAATCGTTGCGTTACTCAGGGTGCTGACAGAGTCACTGTTGCCCGCGCCGATGGAGGTTGCGCCGGGCGCAGTGGAGGGGAAACAATCCGTCGCGTAATAGGGGTTGTCGGTCTCGGTCAGAAGACTGCCCTCGTTGCCCGCGGCGCAGGCGACGAGAACACCGGCGTTGCGCGCGTTCTCCACCGCTTTCGTCATCGGCTCATAGGCCTCAAATTTCGCGTCCTTCCAGTTTTCGCCGAGGCTGATGTTCATGGCGTCCGCCCCGAGCGTCACGGCGTCGTTGATGGCGGCGACCACGTCGCTGATATAGGCCTCGTCCGATTCAAAGCTGACCTGCAGCATCGCCAGCTGCGCCTTGGGCGCAACACCCTGCATGGCCGGGCCGTTGCCCGCCGCGATGCCCGCCACGTGCGTGCCGTGATCCGGTTCGGCATTTAACAGCGGCTCGCCCTTGCTGCTGTCGATCGCGTAGCTGTGGAAATAGGGGATCTTGGAGCTGACGTAAGCGCTGCTGCGAATGGTGGAAGAGCTGAGCGCGCCGGATTTGATGGTGTCGATCACGTCTGCGCGGGAAAGCTTGTTATCGGTGGAATCGAGCGGCTGAAAGTTTTCATGCTTCGTTTCAAAGCCGCCGTCGATGATGGCAACGAGCGTTCCCTCGCCCTCATAGCCCTGTTCGCGGGCGGAGGCAAGGCCGATCATTTCACTGGCGCGCTGATTGAACGCTTCAAGCGTTTCGTCGTCAATATCGTCCGTAATAAGCTTGACCTTGGCCGGCTCATAGACCTTGGCGACGCCGGAAACCTTTTTGAGCTCCTTCAGCTCACTTTCGCGGATCGTGACCGCCGCGCCGTTGAACACGTCGGCATAGGTGTATTTCACCTCAAGGCTGCCGACCGATTTTTCGGCGCGGGCAAGCACCTTGTCGCGCTCGGTTCCGGTTTTTTCGGAATAATTCTGCTGCGCCTCGCTGTTAAGCTGCAAAACCGCATCCTGCGCAAACAGCGGTTCGCTTTTCATTTCAACGATCACGGTGATCTGCGGATCGGTCGCCGCAAACACGCCCTGCGCTGCCGTTGGCAGCACCAGAAACGCCGCGAAAACCGCAGCAAGAATTCTCAACGAAAGCTTTTTGTGAAACATGTGTCAACCTCCTAAAAAAGTATTTTTATTTCAGTAGTAACTATACTAAACGGTTCATCCGAAAAAAGCAATATTTTCCATAATAATTATTTTAAATAATTTTTTCAAAGCCTTATTCGGCTTTGCGCTGGCAGCGCAGGATATAGGCGACCGCGCCGGCCCCGCGAACAACATAGCGGCCGAGGTTGCCCTTGACGCCGCTCAAAAGCGGTGAACGGATCTTCACGTTCCGCGGCTTATCCGCCGCGCGGGGAACGCTGACGTTGTCGCCCGCAAAGGGCCTGAGGCAGCCGTCCTGCCCGGTTGCGTAAGCGCCGTCCGCAAAGGCGAGCAGGGCTTCCAGCCGCTGTTCTTCCGGCAGGCTGCCCGCAAACGGCAGCAGGCAGAGCACGGCGCGTTCGCTGCAGCCGTTATAGGACGGCGCAAGGCTCCTGCCCTGCGGCGCAATGAGCGTGTAAGTGAGCGGGATACGCTCGCCCGACCGGTTCGGGTGGTGCCGCTGTTTGCCAAAATAGGTGCCGAAGGGATTCATCGTCACCCGGCCGCCTTCGTGCAGGCGCATGGGGCAGCAGGCCATGGCATTGAGCACGCTGCGCGCGTTCCCCACCAGCAGCCCCCTTTCGCCGTCGGTCACGCCGAACAGCCCGGCAGTGAGCTGATTGTTGAACGAATCGAGCGTATTATTCTTCGCATCGGCTTCCCCGTAGGAAGCGGTGCGGAACGAAGAAAGATCGCCTTCAAAATTCCGCTTGATGACCGTGACCTCACGCCGGTTGCTGAACGAAAGCTCAAACGGCACGGCCTCCTGCCACTTCATATCGGTATAGCGGCCGAGGGTGGAATTTTCGGTGGAGATCGCGTCGTGCTCCGCCGTGTAGGGATACTCGACCTCGGTCACGACAAAAATGCCTTCGGCCGCCTGCGAGGTGAAAAAGCGGTAACAGAACCGGCCCTGCTTTTTCGCGTTCGGCAGCGAAATGTGGCCCCGCAGCTCCAGGCACTGCCCGCCGAGGATATCGCCGGAAGCCAGCCCCTCGGTCACAAAGTCGTATCGCCTGCCGCCATAGGTGAGATAGGAACGCAGAAAGTCGGCGGAGCCGATGGTTTTGCCTTGACAGGTCAGGCGCTCAAGCCTGTCGTTTTCCGAAAACACAAGCGCGGCGCCGCCGCTTTGCAGCGTGCGGGTAAAGGCGTTTTTCTGCCAGCGCGCCGCCGTCGCCCTGATTTCATACTGCGGTTTGATCTCGCGGAATTTCAGCAGCACAAAAACGCTGCCGCCGCCCATCGGCACGGCGGTGTACGCTTCCAGCCCCTCGGCTTCGATCTGCGGCGCGCCGGAGCAGGCAAGCTGCACGCATTGCAGCGCAGTGCCCGACGTGTTGTGGAGCGTCAGCCTGCCGTCAAAGCAAAGGGCGGCTTCGGTGAGCTGCTGTGCCAGCGCGTCGGCCGCCGCCTCGCGCTGGATATTGAGCACGGGCGTGGCAAGCCCGAAATGCGTGGTGGAAAGCAGCTTGACCCGGTTCAAAAAATCGGCCCCGTCCGGTCTGACCTTCGCCGCAGCCCGGCTGCGTTCGATCGCCGTCCAGATCTTGCGGTTGTAAGGCTTTTCGGCCCACGAGGCATAACCGGTGAAATTGCCGTCGGCGGTATCCTGTGTGAAAGAAACCGTGCCCACACAGGCGTGCGAATCGAGGTAACCGCCCGGCGTGTCAAACACAATATAATCCAGATCGGCCACTTCTTTGACCAGCCCGTGAATGCCGTCCGTGTTCGCGATCCGGTTCCCGACAACGGGCAGATCGAGGCTTTCCCAGAAGATCGCGTCCGCGTCCATGTTGATGAACAGGAACAGGTCGCGGTCGATTTCCCCGCTGAGCTGCTTTTGGCGCAGCGCCTTCACCCAAGCGCGCAGGCAGCCCGCGTCGCACACATCGGCGTTGGAATAGGTCGGGATCACGGTCAGCCCCTCGCCCTGATATTCAAACGTGAGCGGATTGAACGCCTGCTCGTCGTTGAGCGGGGGCACGAGCGTTTTGAACGCGTCGAACGGCACGCAGGAATAATACAGGCAAAGCGCCCGCACGCCCAGCCGGTGATAGGTGTGAACCTGCGACGGCGTGAACATGACCTCCTGCGGGCGCACGATGCGCTCACAGCGGCCGAAAAGATCGGCCAGGCCGGAGCCCTGCGGGTTGGAAACGGCCAGTTCGATCGAAGCAGCCAGCTCATCCTCCTGCATCGCGCCCAGCGCGCCGTTGGAATACCCCATGAGGATGGCTTCATCACCGTTTTCGCAGATTCTGCGCTTCATGCCCTCCAGAATGTCGGGGGCGTATTCCGGCAGAATGCGTTCCAGAGAGAAGAAATTCTCACTGTCCCACGTACCCTTGACGGGGATGCCCGCGGCGTTGAGCTGATCGAGCGCGGCATTAATTTTGCGGATGATCCGGATATCCGAGCCGAAGCCCTGCGCGTCGTTCGTATCGCCGCGGTAGGAATGGTAACAGTTGACGTGAAAGCCGTAGGCGACGTGGATGCGGTTGCTTTTCATGGCATTTCCCCCTCATTCTCCGGCGTAATACAATTGGGCGGCGACCGTTTTGGGCTTGTCGAAAACAAGGTCGAACTGTTCCGACGGGATGGGCGCAAAGCGGCAGATCGCCTTGTGGCCGATCGTCGCGCCGCGATAAACACAGATGGGCTTGCCCGCGGGGTAAGCGAAGATTTCAAAGGAGGTGATCTCGTCCTCGGTGATCTCTTCCGACAAAACGACGTGATCGACCAGCCGGTATTCGGTCGTCAGCGTCAGCTTGTTCCCCTGC
>CADBPL010000097.1 GCA_902796535.1 Oscillospiraceae bacterium | reverse complement strand
TCACTCTTCCTCAGGCTTACTTCTTCTGTTTTCTCAACGTTATTTCCACTCCCTTCCTACTGTAGAACTTACTTTGGGAATTTACTATTTCTCTGTTTTGTGTTTTCCCTGCATTCTCTCACCGTTCGGCTTTGAATTTCAAATCGGCATAAAGCGGGAAATGATCCGACGTAAACCGTCCGTCGACGCCCATGGTCACGGTGCGGTAGGCGGCCACGTCAAAATCGTTGGAGCAAAGCACAAAATCAATATAATAGTCGGCTCTCCGGTTTGGGTCCTGACCGGCATGGAAGGTGCCGAAAGCAACGCAGTCTGCGGCGGCTGCCCTCGTGTCGATGAGGTTCTGCGTCATCGTCGCGTAGGTCTCACTGTTGGCGTCGGTGTTCATATCCGCCGTAAAAACAACGGGTACGCCGGCAAAGTTCTCTGCAATAAAACGGGTGACGATCTGCCCGCCCTGCACACGCGCTTCCTCAGAAACGTGGTCAAAGTGCGAGTTGACGTGGACGTAGACTTCGCCCGTCAAACGGTTTTTCAGCTTTGCCCAGGTGCAGATGCGCCGGCAGGCGGCGCCGGGGCCGAAGGAGGGCACGTCGGGCGTGTCGGAAATCCAGAAATTGCCGCTGTCGACCAGCTTGAATTTTGATTTCAGATAAAAGACCGGGCAGGATTCGCCGCCTTTGCGGGGGTCGTTCCCGTTATCGCGCTCAACGCCGACCCAGCCATAAAGCAGTTTCAGCCTGGCATCCAGGTTTTTCATCCAGACCGCAGTCCCTTCCTGAATGCCGACCGAATCGGGCATGACCTCAAGGATCTGCCGCACGCCGATACCGATGCGGTCGGCGGCCTGCGTGCCGTTCACGTCGTCACAGCGGATGTTGTATGACATGACGCGCAGCGTGCCGCGCTGCTGTTTTTCGGCGGCAATGCGCAAAAAATCATAGTTGCCGCAATAATCCGAATAATCTGCGCCGCTGCCGGCTGTGAACAGTGTCACAAGCGCCATGAGCGCCACAACAAGCCTTTTGAGCACCATAACAATCGCCATGCGATTCAGGATCCGCACAAGAAGAAACGGAACATCTCTCTTTTAGGCCCGAATCGCTCCTCCCTTCCGGTTTTTCACAACAGTCCGCCGCAGGTCGATATTTCCTTTTTTGTATTGTATCACACGCGGTTCGCGAAAACAAGGCGCGCTGCAAATTTTAGAAGGAAAACAAAAAAACTTCCGTTTATGTATTTACTAAAAATGGAAAAAGGTGTATAGTGACTATATATATATTAAAATGGGGTAGGTTCGCATGAATTACACAATCAATCCGCAGGCCGCTTTCGGGTTATCCTTCAGCGTGCCGGTAAGTGTAACGGACAAGCACCTGAAGCTCGCCGGTTCGGCGCAGCTCAAGGCGCTGCTCTGGCTGCTGCGCCACGCCGCCGAACAGCCCGACACCGAGCAGCTTTGCCAGGCGCTGAACATGACTCCGGCCGACGCGAACGACGCCATGCAATACTGGCTTGAAGCCGGGCTGGTGATCGAACGGGGCGAAACGCCGCGTGCCGAACCGGCTGCCTCCGCGCCCCCGGCGCTCGAATCCGCCAAGCCGGTTCAGGCGCCGATCGCCGCAGCAAGGCCGACCGCCGAGCAAATTGCCAAACGCGGCAAAGAAAGCGCCGAAATCGCCTTTTTGTTCAACGAAGCGCAAAAAAAGCTGGGCCGCACCATCGGTTATGATTCTCAGTCCACCCTGCTGATGATCCACGACAGCTACGGGCTGCCCGTTGAAGTGATATTGATGCTGATCGAATACTGCGTTTCCATCGGCAAAGCGGGCGTGAACTACATTGCCGCCACTGCCAAAAGCTGGAGCGAAAAAGAGATCGACAGCATCGAAAAAGCAGATGAAAAAATCAAATCGCTGCGGCAATGCGAACAGCTTTGGAAGGAACTGTGCGAGCTGACCGGCATCCGCACCCCCCGGCCGACCGCCGTGCAGAGCGAGTTTTTACACAAGTGGAGCAGTACCTTCGGCTACGCGATGAACATGATCTACCTCGCCTATGAAGAAATGGCCAACCACACCGACAGGATCAGCTTTGCCTACATGAACAGGGTGCTGGAAAACTGGCATGAAGCCGGCGTGCGCACCCCGGAGGACGTAGAGCGCCTCAAGCAGGAAAAGGCCGCCAAAGCAAAGCCGAAACCCAAGGCGGAAGGGCACGCGCCCTCCTATGATCTGGACGCGTTCATGCAGCATTCCGCCCAGGATCCGATCGTTTATAAAAAGAAAAATGAGGGAGGGGCTGAACAACCGTGAGCTACAGCACAAGCACTTATGCCGCCGCGCAGGCCGCCATGGAAGCGCGGCGCAAAAAAGCCGAGCGCGAGCAGGAAGCCCGCCGCGACCGCGCTTATGAGGCCATTCCCCCGCTGCGCGCCATTCAGGCCGAGATTGCGCAATGCGGCGCGCAGGTGGTGCAGGCTTTTGCACAAGGCAATAACGCCGAACAATTTGTGAAAGAGCTTGCCGAAAAAAGCCTTGCCGCACAGCAGCGGCGCCGCGACCTGCTGATTCAAAACGGTTTTGCGCCGGATTATTTAGAGGCGCGCTACGTTTGCGAAAAGTGCCGGGACACCGGCGTGACCGATGAAGGCGTCTGCCCGTGCTTCCGCCAATTGCTCATCGAAACGGCAAAGCAAAAAATCGCGGCGGTCGCCCCGCTGAGCGAATCGCGCTTTGATAACTTTTCCCTTTCATTTTACCCGAACGCGGCCGACGCCGCCGGGTATTCGCCCCAAAAGCGCATGGGCGAAATTCTGAATTTCTGCCGCAGCTATGCCGAAGATTTTTCCCCTTCCTCCCCTTCGCTGTTCATGCACGGCGCAACGGGCCTGGGCAAAACGCATCTGGCGCTGGCCATTGCCAACACGGCCATTGAGCGCGGCCACGGTGTGGTTTATGCCAGCGCGCCGAACCTGTTCAACGCGCTGGAGCGGGAGCGGTTCGGCAAAGGAACAGGCGCGGGGCTGAGCAGCGACGAGCTCGACGAAGCTCAGCTGCTGATCATTGACGATCTGGGGGCGGAATTTGCCACCCAATTTACGGTCAGCTGCACCTACAACCTCATCAACACCCGTATGCTCGCGGGCAGACCGACCATCATCACCACCAACCTGACCATGCCGGAATTTGAAGCAAAATACACCCAGCGCATCACCTCGCGCATCACCGGCAGTTATGTTTCCCTGATGTTCCTCGGGCACGATATCCGGCAATTGAAACGATACGGAGGCAATGGACAATGAAAGCAATCAAAAAATTTCTGCACCGTCTGTTTATCGACGGGCTGAGCGGTATGGCGTTCGGCCTGTTCGCCACGCTCATCATCGGCACCATTCTGCAGCAGATCGGCACCGCCATCGGCGAGGGAACCGTCGGCGCGTGTGTTTTCACCGTGGGCAAAATCGCCGCCTCCCTCATGGGCGCGGGCATTGGCTGCGGCGTTGCGGTCAAATTCGGGGAAAAGCCGCTGGTCACGCTCTCGGCCGCCACGTGCGGCATGGTGGGCGCGTTTGCCGCCAAGCTGCTGGATGGCTCTCTGCTCGACGGCGCGGCGGTCAAATACATCGGCCCCGGCGAACCGATGGGCGCGTTCGTCGCCGCCTTTGTCGGCATCGAGATCGGCCACCTGATCGCCGGCAAAACCAAGCTCGACATCGTTTTGACCCCCATCGTCACCATCGGCGCCGGTTCCGCCGTCGGGCTGCTGATCGGCCCGTATATTTCGCATTTCATGGCCTGGCTTGGCTCGGTCATCAACTGGGGCACCGAACAGTCTCCCCTGCTCATGGGCGTTGTAGTTTCCGTGCTCATGGGCATGGCGCTTACGCTCCCCATCAGCTCCGCCGCCATCGGCATCGCGCTGAACCTGAGCGGCATTGCCGCCGGCGCCGCCGTGGCCGGGTGCTGCGCCAACATGGTGGGCTTTGCCGTGGCAAGCCTGCATGACAACGGCTTTGGCGGATTGCTGGCGCAGGGCGTCGGCACAAGCATGCTGCAAATGCCCAACATCGTCAAAAAGCCGATCATCTGGCTGCCCGCCATCATTGCCAGCGCCGTCACGGGGCCGGTCTCCTCCAGGCTGCTCGGCATGGTCAACAACGCCACCGGCTCGGGCATGGGCACGGCCGGGCTGGTCGGCCAGATCATGGGCTATCAGGCCATGACGCAGGCCGGGTTCTCCCCCGCCAAAACGCTTGTTGAAATGGCGATCGTCCATTTTCTTCTGCCCGGCGCGATCGCGTTCGGCGTTGCCGAGGGGATGCGCAAGCTGGGGCTGATCAAAAAAGGCGACATGAAATTAGACGTATAGCAGCCGCTGATCTGTTCTTTAAATAAAATAATTAAATGGTTTAGGAGTTTATTTTGGATATCATCGCAAAACTGACACAGGAATTCTCCCTACAAAAATGGCAGGTTGAAAACACCGTCAAGCTCATTGACGAAGGCAACACCATCCCCTTTATCGCGCGCTATCGCAAGGAGGCGCACGGCACGCTGAACGATCAGGTGCTGCGTGAGATTTCGGAACGGCTGGACTATCTGCGCAGCCTGGACAAGCGCCGCGAGGAAGTGCGCGCCGCCATTGCCGCACAGGACAAGCTGACGGATAAAATTTCCGCCGCGCTGGATAAAGCGGAAATTCTGTCCGAGATCGAGGACATCTACCGTCCTTACCGCCCCAAGCGCAAGACCCGCGCAAGCGTCGCCCGCGAAAAAGGGCTGGAGCCGCTCGCCGACGTCATCTTTGCTCAGGGGCAGAGCGACCGCACGGCGCTCGAGCTTGCCGCGGATTATATCAACGAAGAAAAGCAAGTGAACACGGCCGAGGAAGCGCTGCAGGGCGCCATGGACATCATCGCCGAAACCATTTCCGACTCCGCCGACATCCGCCGCCGCATCCGCAACCTGTTCAGCGTAGTGGGCGTCATCGCCTCCAAGGCGGCCGACCCTGACAAGGACAGCGTCTATGCGCAGTATTACGACTATTCCGAACCGGTCAAGCGCATTGCCAACCACCGTGTGCTGGCCATTGACCGCGGCGAAAAAGAGGGCTATTTAAAGGTGAGCGTCACGCTCGAGCTGCCCAAGGCGCTGGGCGTGATCGCCGATGAGACCATCACCTCAAACACCTCCGTTTTCACCGACACGGTGCGCGAAGCCGGGGTCGACGCCTACAACCGCCTGATCGAGCCGTCCATTGAACGTGAGATCCGCGCCATGCTCACCCAGCGCGCCGACGCGGACGCCATCAAGGTGTTTGCTGCCAACCTGCGCCCGCTTTTGCTGCAGCCGCCCGTCAAGAACAAGGTGGCGCTCGGGCTTGACCCGGGCTACCGCACGGGCTGCAAGGTCGCCGTGGTGGACGAAACCGGCCGTGTGCTCGACACCGGCGTGATCTACGTGACGCATTCCGCCGGCGAAAAGGAAAAGGCAAAGCAGACCGTGCGCCGCCTGATCGAAAAATACGGTGTGGAGATCATTGCCATCGGCAACGGCACCGCGTCAAAAGAAACCGAAATTTTCACCGCCGAGCTGCTCAAAGAAATGCAGAGCAGGGCAAAATACATGGTGGTCAGCGAAGCGGGCGCCTCCGTCTATTCGGCGTCCAAGCTCGCCGCCGAAGAATTCCCGCAATACGACGTCTCCCTGCGCAGCGCCGTCTCCATTGCCAGACGGCTGCAGGATCCGCTCGCGGAGCTGGTCAAGATCGACCCCAAGGCCATCGGCGTGGGGCAGTACCAGCACGATATGCCGCAAAAGGAATTGGGGCAGGCGCTCGACGGCGTGGTGGAAGACTGCGTCAACAACGTCGGGGTCGATCTGAACACCGCCTCGCCCTCGCTACTCACCCGTGTGGCGGGCGTCAACGCGACGGTTGCCAAAAACATCGTGCTCTACCGCGAAGAAAACGGCGCGTTCACCGGACGCGCGCAGCTCAAAAAGGTGCCGAAGCTCGGCGACAAGGCCTATGAACAGTGCGCCGGCTTTTTGCGCGTGGCCGAAAGCCGCAACCCGCTGGACAACACCGGCGTTCACCCGGAAAGCTATGACGCCGCCAAAAAGCTGCTGGCGCTTTGCGGGCTGGAGCTCAAGGACGTGAAAAACGGCAGCCTCGGGCAGCTTTCCGAAAAAGTCGACGAAATCGGCAAAGAAAGAATCGCCGAACAGCTCGACATCGGCGTGCAGACGCTGGAGGATATTGTGAAGGAAATGCTCCGCCCCGGCCGCGACCCGCGCGACGAGCTGCCGCCGCCCATGCTGCGCACCGACGTGATGGACATGAACGACCTGCTGCCCGGCATGGAATTGCAGGGCACGGTGCGCAACGTGATCGATTTCGGCGCGTTCATCGACATCGGCGTGCATCAGGACGGGCTGGTTCACATTTCCCGCATCACCGATCACTATATCAAGCACCCCTCTGAGGTGCTCACCGTGGGCGACATCGTCACCGTGTGGGTCGTCAGCGTCGACCCGGTCAAAAAGCGGATCGCGCTGACCATGAGAAAGCCGAAGGAGGAAGCGAAGATTGGATAATTTTCATAAGGACTTAACGCAGGGGAGCGTGGTCAAGCAGCTGCTGCGCTTCGCCATCCCCTTCATGCTCTCGAACCTGCTGCAGGCGCTTTACAGCGTGGCGGACATGGTCATTGTCGGCCAGTTCTGCGGCAAGGTCGGCATCACCGGCGTTTCCATCGGCAGCCAGATCAACATTTTAGTCACCGGCGCGGCCATGGGCCTTTCCATTGGCGGCACGGTCATGATCGCACAGTACGGCGGCCAGAAGCGCTTTGACCAGCAGCGCAAGACCATCGGCAACGTGACCACGCTCTATCTGATCCTGAGCGTGATCGTCACCGCCGTCATGCTCACGGTCGGGCGCGGGCTGCTCGTGGTGCTCAACACGCCGCCATCCGCCTTCACCGAGGCCGAGAATTACTATAACATCTGCATGGCCGGCACGGTGTTCATGTTCCTTTACAACGCCATCAGCGGCGTGCTGCGCGGCATGGGCGATTCCAAACGCCCGCTTTGGTTCGTGCTCATCGCCGCCGTCACCAACATCGTGCTTGACCTGCTGCTCGTGGGCAAATTCGGTATGCGCGCGGCGGGCGCGGCGTGGGCGACCATTGCGGCACAGGCGCTGAGCGTGATCATTTCGCTGATCTATCTGGCCAGAAACAGTTTCTTCGCCGGTTATACGTTGGAGGATTTTAAAATTGAAGGGCAAAAGCTGCGTTCACTCGTCAAGATCGGCCTGCCCTCCTCCGTACAGAGTCTGGTCGTGTCGCTCTCGTTCCTGACGCTGACCGCGCTGGTCAATTCCCTGCCCAACGCCGAGATCGCCTCGGCCTGTCAGGGCATCGGCGGCAAGATCAAC
>CADBPL010000096.1 GCA_902796535.1 Oscillospiraceae bacterium | reverse complement strand
GCTGCCGTCGCTCGTGCGCGCCTGCGCCTGCCGATAGATCGGCTTGTGGATGAGGTTGTCGCCCACGGCGAGCATTTTCACCGAGGTCTTGCGCGGAGCCGGCTGTGTGGTGGTCACGGTCGTTTCCGTCAGGAGCTGCCGGGCAGGCTTCTCCACGCCTGACATCTTGGAAAGAGCCGCAAACGAAACGCCGAGCACCGCAAGGAACAACACAAGCGCAGCAGTCAGAATCTTTCTGCTATTCAATGAAGGCACCTCTTCCGGTTACTGCTGAGACTGCTGACCGGCCTGCTGCATCAAACCCGCGTTGTTGCCGATGGCGTTGTTGATGTTTTCTTTCGCCTGACGGACGTTGGCAAGGCTGTTGGTCAGGGATCGCTCAGTCGAACCGATCACGTTTGTGACGAAGTTCGCCGCAGAGGTGCAGATATCGCTTGACCACTGAGCGGCTCTGGCGCGGATCTCTTCGGCCTGAGCGGTAGCGCGCACGATGGTATCGTTTGCCGTGGCGTTGGCGTTGGCGGTGATGATCTCCGCCTGATTCTTTGCCTTCTGGATGAGGTCGTCGCAATAAGCCTTCGCTTTGGCGGCCACTTCGCTTTCTTCCACCATCTTGCGGGCCGTTTCTTCGGCGTCAGCCTTGAGCAGGTTCGCCTTGTCTTCTGCTTCGCGCACGGTGTCCTTGGCGCGCTCATCCGCCGTCAGAATGCGCTCTTTGGCTTTGGCGTTCGCCTTGTTGACGGTGTCGCGGGCCTTTTCGTTCGCCTCGTTCACGGTCTGGGCGGCAATCTCGTTTGCCTCGTCAATGATCTGGTTGCGATCGCTCACGATGTTGCGCGCCTGACGGATCTCTTCGGGAATGCTTTCGCGGATCCCGTCAACACAATTGCGGATCTCGTCAATGTCGACGCTGATTTTGGAGGTAAAGGCGATCTTCTGACCGTTATCCAGCGTCTCTTCGATTTTTTCAAGGAAATCTTCAACATTCATGGCTAAACATCCTTTCTGATTCTTTTTTCGATATCTTCACGAATGACTTCGGGCACGAAATTGGAAATGTCGCCGCCGTATTCGCAAATTTGCTTGACCACACTGGAAGAGAGGAACATATTCTCGGCGCTCGCCGTGATAAACACGGTCTCCAGCTCGGCGTTGAGCTTTTTGTTGGCCAGCGCCTGCTGAAATTCGGTGTCGAAATCGGACACGGCGCGCAGCCCCTTGACCACCGCAACGGCGCCCTTTTCGGCCGCGTAATCCGCCAGCAGCCCGTGATACTCGTCAACCTCGACGCCGGGGATCCCCTCCACGCAGCGGCGGATGAGCTCCACCCGTTCGCTCGGCGTGAAAGCGCCGTCTTTTTTATAATAATTTTTCATCACGACCACGATCACACGGTCAAACAGCTTCGCCGTGCGGCGAATAACGTCTAAATGCCCCAACGTGATCGGATCAAAGCTGCCGGGGCAGATCGCGATCCTCATAATTCTACTCCTGTTCGGTAAACGGCCAGTTCGGTCTTGCCGTATTTATAGCGGCGGTAAAGCGGTATGCCGGCAGCCGCCTCGGGCAAATCTTCGCCCAGCGGCAATTCGCACATGACCACACCGCCCGGCGCAACGCGGCCCTGAAGCAGCGCAAGCGCCTGCTGCAGCAAGCCTGCCCCATAGGGCGGATCGAGCAGCACGATATCGAAAACCGCAGGCGTCATTTTTAAAAACGCAAACGAATCGGTGTACAGCACCTTGGCGCGGTCGGCCAGACCGGTGTGCGCCAGATTTTTTTGAATAACGGCGACCGCCTGCTTGTCCCGATCGACAAAGGTGCATTCCGCCGCGCCGCGGCTGAGCGCTTCGATGCCCAGCTGGCCGCAGCCGCCGAACAGATCGAGCACCCGTCTGCCCTCCAGCTCAAATTGCAGGATGCTGAACATGGCCTCTTTGACGCGGTCGGTGGTCGGCCGCACAACATCATCGCCGGAAAGGGTGAGCAGCGTGCACCCCCTCGCCGTGCCGGTAATAACTCTCATGGGATCTGCCCTGCGATACGGCAAAACGCAAACGCCCGGTACCGCTTCCTTTCTGATATTCCGGAATAAACCTCTGAAAACAGCCACAAGTGCCTTATGGTTATTTGTTATATTATTATTGATTTTAGCATATTTGTCAAGTAAAATCGACTATTCCGCATGAAAATGGGCGTAAATTGCCCGTGCGCTGCGTTCATCGACCCCTTTTACCGCCTTGAGCTGCTCCACACTCGCGCCGGAAACGGCGGTGACGGACTTGAACGCCCTGAGCAGCGCGGCCGCCCGCTTTTCGCCCACGCCCGGGATGGAGGTGAGCGTAGTGGAAATGCCCTTGCTGCGCAGCCGGCGGTGGTATTGGATGGCAAACCGGTGCACTTCTTCCTGAATATCCGACACCAGCGTGAACGCAGAGCGCTTGGAATGAATGGAGATTTCACCGCCCTCGCCCGTAATGGCGCGGGTGCGGTGGCTGGAATCCTTCACCATGCCGAACACAGGCACTTCAACGCCAAGCTGCCGCATCACCGCGCGCACGGCGTTCACCTGCGGCTGCGCGCCGTCGAGCAGAATCAGATCGGGCAGCCGGGCAAAGCCGGTATCCGACGAATCCTTTTCTTCCAGGTAGTGGCGGAATCGCCGTTCGAGCACCTCCGCCATGGAGGCGCAGTCATCCTGCCCCTCGAAGCCTTTGATCTTGAACCGCTTGTAGGCCGCTTTGAGCGGATGGCCGTTTTTAAACACGATCATACCCGCCACGTTGTCGGTTCCGGCGGTGTGCGAAATATCGTAGGACTCGATGTATTCCGGCGGCGCGGACAGCCCCAGCAAATGCGCCAGCTCATCCAGCGCCGCAGTCTCTCTGCCTTTCCGGCCAAGGCTCAGCGCCAGCTTTTCCGCCGCGTTGGAGCGGCACATCTCCACCAGCTCCTTCTGGCTGCCGCGCTGCGGCACAACAATGGCGACCTTGCGCCCGGCCTTTTCGCTCAGCCAGCGGGACAGCAACTCAACGTCCTGCGGTTCGTAATCGAACGAAACGCGGGGCGGGATGCGGTCGCGCATGGAATAGTAACCGAGGATCAGCTCGTGGCGCGCCTGCGCCTCATCCTCCGGCTCGTCGATCAGGAAATGCTCGCTGTCGACCAGCCGCCCGTTGAAAAAGCGCAGCACGGCCAGGCAGGCGCGCTCCTGCGATTTGGCCAGCGCGAACACGTCCTGTTCCGGCACGTCGGCGCTGACCACCTTTTGCTTTTCGCTGAAGCGCGTGATGGCGCGGATGCGGTCGCGCAGCGCGGCCGCCTTTTCAAATTCCAGGTTTTCCGCCGCCTGCTCCATCTGCTGCTGCATCGTCTTCAGCGCCTCGGCGCTGCCGCCGCGCAAAAACTCGATCGCCTGCTCCACGTTGCGCTGATAATCCGCCTGACTGATCTTGCCGGCGCAGGGCGCGGAGCACTGCTTGATAAAATAATTCAGGCACGGCCGCTGGCGCACAGCGCAGGGGAATGTTTTGCCGCACTGAGGCAGCAAAAAAATCTTCTGCACTTCCTCCACGGTCTCCTTCACGGCGAAGGAGCTGGTGTAAGGGCCGAAATACTGTGCCGTAGGGTCGTCGGTGTGAAACGAGGCCTCGATTTTTGACCAGGGGCCTTTTGTCACCTTCACATAGTGATAACCCTTGTCGTCCTTGAGCAGAATATTGTATTTTGGCGTGTGCTGCTTGATCAGGCTGCATTCCAGCACCAGCGCCTCAAACTCGCTGTCGCAGATGATATAGTCGAAGTCCTGCACGTTTTCCACCATGCGGATGACCTTGGTCTGGTGGTTGCGGTGCGACCCGAAATAGCTGCTCACGCGGTTTTTCAGCGCCTTGGCTTTGCCGATATAGATGATGCCGCCCGTCTTGTCCTTCATCAGGTAAACGCCCGGACGCAGGGGCAGGCTCATCGCTTTTTTTCTGAGTCGTTTTTCCCGTTCCTGATCGGTTTCCGTAACAGCCATGGCTTCGGGATCGCACCTCCTTTCGGTATTCTGTACGTGTTCTTATTTTGTAAAGAACGTCAGGAAAGCTTTGTAAGCCATATAAAGATCCAGCTTGGAAATCACTTCGTAAGGCGCGTGCATGGAAAGCACCGGCACGCCCACGTCGACCACGTCGATGTTATGCAGCGCCACGAAACGGGCGACCGTTCCGCCGCCGCCTTCGTCCACCTTGCCCAGTTCGCCGGTCTGCCAAACGACGCCGTTTTCATCAAACAAGCGGCGCACGCGCCCCATGAATTCGGCGGAAGCATCCGACGTGCCGCCCTTGCCGCGCGCGCCGGTG
>CADBPL010000095.1 GCA_902796535.1 Oscillospiraceae bacterium | reverse complement strand
GTAAACCTTATCGGTAACGGCGAAGGTCGAGTCGTCGTTATTGATGGTGCCGATGTACCACATGTTTTCAGGCAGCTTGAGCTTACCGTCGAAGAGGTGTTTCGGGTCGGTCGCCCAAACAGAGGGAACGAGGCTGACGATCCACTCATCACGGCTGGGCATTTCAAGAATGGACAGCATTTCCGCGAAGTAATACTCAACACGGGCGATGTTCATTTCGTCGAGGATGGTCAGGTAGATATCTTCTTTATAGGTGGCTTCGTACATTTTCTTAAGCACTTCGGTCTCGCTGAAGCGCTTGGTGAATTCGTTGAAGTAACCGAACAGCTCGGTACGGTCACGCCACGAAGGCTGAACGGAAGCGATACACGCATCGTTCTGAAGGAACTTACCGAACGAGTACGGAAGGGACGTTTTACCGGTACCGGAAATACCCTGTAAGATGATCAAACGGGTGGAGGCAAAAGCGGCTAAGAACAAGCGGAGCGTTCTCGGCTCATAGTAAAGGCCCATGCGGGAAGCAGCAAAGTTGCGGTACATATCGACGATGCCGGGCAGGGTGATGTCGTTATTGTAAACAGGCGGCACATAGTCCTGCATGGCAAGGTCGACCTGAGTGAGCTTGTAGAAACGGCTATAATCCTCATCCAGCGTGGCGTCGGTCTCTTCGCCCTCTGCGCTCTCGGCTTCCTTCGTTTCGGCGGCTGCGCCGTCAGCTGCTTCGAGGTAGGGGTTCTCACCCGGACGCAGGCCGAGCTGCGAAACCTTCATGGCAAGAATCTTGTCTTTTTCGATGGAGAGCTTCATAACCTCGCGGTTGAGGGTCGCAACCTCATTCAGAAGCTCTTCCTGATTGACAACAGTCTTGCGGAATCTGGCATATTTCTTGATCAGAAGCACCAACAGGAAGATGATGCCGGCGAGGATCGCAAGCACCACCAGCACGCAAAGCGCGCCGAGGATGATGCCGCCCACACCGAGCTGACCGGCATAGCTGCGGAAGATCCTGACATACTTCGGCACATGGAAAATGTTGGCAACGCCCAAGCCAAAGCCTTTGATGATCTGCCAAAAGCCGTTGACAAAGAGCTGATTGAGGAATTCATTGAGGAATTGAAGGATACCGCTCATATTACTGCCACCTCACGATGATTTTTTAACTGTTTTGGTTATTGGACTCGTCTGTTGGATTCGGAACGTCTGTTTTGCCGGGATCGGCGCCGAGCGCCTGCTGCTGGGCGAGGAACTCCGCGATGATCGCTTTGATTTTTGCTTCTTCGGCTTTTTCTTTTTCGGCCTGCTCAAGCTCTTTTTGCCGGGCAAGGTATTCGTCGATAATCTGTTGCCGCTGCTGTTCTTCCTGCTCCTGCCTTCGCAGGTATTCACGAATGACCGCCTCTTTGTCGACCTCCGCAGGAGGGTAAATCTGCGGCGCCGGCTGAGCCGCGGCCGGTTGAGCAGCGGGCTGCGCGCGATGTTCTGACAAAGAGAGCAGGTAATTAAGCAGCTGCCACACCACGATGATCGCGGCCGGAATGACAACTGTAATGAGGACACCCTTAGATGTGCCGGCAAAATCAAGCACCTTGCCCAAACCGGCAATGCGTTTGCCGGTGTACAGCCCCAAAATGCGGGTTTTGGACGGATTGACGCTTTTTCTGTCGGGCTCTTCGGCGTTATCGCCCTTGGTGATATAACTGACCCCGCCGTTCTTTTTCATTTCGATGATGCGGTGGGTGTTAATGAAACGTTCGCCATAGGGGTCGGTGGCCATGAAGGAAATGATGTCGCCGACTTTATACTCATGGATCTTGTTGTAACGGCGGATCACGATCAGATCGCCGACATAAAACTCATCTTCCATGGAGTTGCTGCGAACGGCAAGGAACGAATAGCCGCCGAAATTCGGCACGCCGGAGCCGGACTTAGCCGAAATTACGATAATGGCGCACAGGATAATAGACACGATGAGAATCAGGGAAGACAGCGTGTTGGAGATGATCCGATACGCCTTGCCCTGCGTTGCTTTTGCTAATTTTTGCGTGCGGTTGTTTGCCATTGTTCACAAACCTTCTGTGCGCTTTAATTCAATCAGCGATTATTCGGCGGAACCGAAGGTGATCTTCACGTTCAGCTTCTTCTGGGGAAGCTTCGTACCGATACAATCGGAGTCGTTACCTTCCATCCAGATACGCACGGCGATGTCAGCGGAGCTGCTGTTGGCCGGAACGTTCGGGAGATCATGCTCCACCTGATAGTTGGTGCCGTCCTGAGTCAATTTGGTGATGGTCTGAGCGGAAACATAACCGTAATTGGTATCGCCGCTGCTGACAATGGCGTCGCCATTGCTGTCGTATACGGTCGAATCCGGGATATCACCTGTGACGGCTTCACAGCTGGTATCATTGGCGGCATAGATGGTGGGGGCAGCGCCGTTGTAGGCCACGGAAATACGCGCAGCATCAAGCGCATCCTGATCGCCGCTGAGAACGATCTTCATTTTTGCGTTGACCGTCTGATCGTTATCGGAACGGATTTTGATGACGAAATCGTTGTAATCGACGCCGGGTTGAGCGCCGCCGCTCAGCATTTTGAAGTAGCTGCCTTCCAGACCGACTTTTTTGAAAGAAGAGCCGTTTGCGCTGGAAACAGGAGCATATTTACCGGTGTCTTTCACGAGGATGTCCGTGCCGGGCTTAAAGTTGTCGAAATCAAGATAGGAACCCCAGGAAACTTTTTCGCCGCCGTTGGATCTGTAAGCGTCGCCGTTCGTACCCTGAATTTCGATGCCGCCGCCGGCTTCGATCACATCAAAGCCAAGGTCGAACAGCTCGGCAAAGCCGCCGACCAGGAACCAGGCGTATGTACCGGAAACCAGGGTGGTAGCTGCCACGATGAGAACGATGAGTGACATACTTAACTTTCTTTTTGCCATGATAATACCCTCTTTTTCATTAGTATTGTAATATTTTCAGCGGGCCGCGCCCGCAAGGGGAACAAATTGAAAATTGATAAATTAAGCCTATGAGGTAAGCATATATGCTTGCCCTACGTAAGACAGGTTCTTGCACGAAAACCAACGCAGGTACGCGGTTTGGACGGTTTTAACCCCTCCGTCACGGCTAACGCCGCGCCACCTCCCCTTGCAGGGGAGGCAAGAGATCGAGGAGAGATCCATTGTGAATGAAATGCCCATACCTGCTCCCTTTCGGGGTGGGGCAAGGGATCGCACCGTAGAAATGCGCGTTGCGTTACGCCTTAGTCGCGGTATCATTATTCTCCGCGGCCTGCTTTGCCAGATATTCGGCGATGGCTTCGGCTTTGATTTCCTCTTCCGTCTTGGGCTTGGGCGGTTCGGGCTTG
>CADBPL010000094.1 GCA_902796535.1 Oscillospiraceae bacterium | reverse complement strand
GCCGCGGCGCTCAAATATCCCGCTTATCATTATGACGCCGTGCGCGTCGGGTCGGCGCTGCTGGGCCGCGTGGCGGTGCCGAACACCATCGGGCTGCAAAAGGTCGGTTTTGCCGAATGTGAGATCATCTGCGTCAAGCAGCTGCCGGCCAACCATTTTGTGTGCTACGGTGAAGCCTACAAGACCACCCGGCCGACCATGACCGCCGTGGTGCCGCTGGGCGTGTGCGACGGCTACGGGTTGAGCAAAAGCGACATTTCGTTCAGCTTCGGCGGCAAGATCAGCGCCATTTTGCGCAAGGTGAAGCATTTTGGTGAGAATGAACAGCTGAGCTGCACCGTCAACGGCAAAAAGGCGAGCGTGATCGGCAAGGTCGGCCTGACCGATCTGGTGCTTGACGTGACCGGGATCGACTGCAGACCGGGCGACGTGGCAGCGTTCGATATGAACCCGACGCTGGTTGACAGCACCGTGAAAAAAGATTTTGTTTAGTGAGGAAACAGCATGGGGAAGGATTACCTGAAAAAGGCGATCGAGACCGTTCCGGATCAGCGGCAGCTGGCGTGGATGGAGAACGATTTCTGCGCCATGGTGTTTTTTGGCATGAACACCTTCACGGGGCGCGAATGCGGCACCGGCTTTGAAGAAGCGGATCTGTTCAACCCGACCGCCCTGAACACCGACCAGTGGGTGAAGGTGGTCAAAACCGCCGGAATGCAGGGCCTGATTCTGGCCTGCAAGCATTACGACGGATTTTGCCTGTGGCCGACCGAGCAGACCGACCACTGCGTGCGTTCGTCGGCCTGGATGAACGGCGAGGGCGATGTGGTCAGGCGCGTCGCCGATTCCTGCCGGAAATTCGGCGTCAAATTCGGTATCTATCTGCCGCTTTGGGACAGGCACGAGCCGAGCTACGGCACGGGGAAAGCGTATGACGACTTCTTCCTCAATCAACTGCGTGAGCTGCTGACCAACTACGGCGACATTTTCTGCGTCTGGCTCGACGGCACCTGCGGCCGCGGCAAAAACGAGCCGCAGCAGAGCTATGACCTTGCCGCTTACTATCAGCTCATCCGCGAACTGCAGCCCAACGCTGCCATTGCCGATATCGGCCCCGACGTGCGCTGGTGCGGCAACTACATGGGTGTTTGCCGCGAGAGCGAATGGAGCGTGGTGCCGGCTTACTATAACATCATCCGGCGCGCCGAGATGCATTACACCGGCGCGGTCAATTACGCGCTGCCCGATCTGGGCGAGAGAAAGCGCATCAAAAACTGTGACGAATTCGTTTGGTACCCTTGCGCGGTGAACGTGTCGCTGCGCGGCGGCCGCTTTTACAAAAAAGAAGAAGATTACGCCATCAAGCCCCTGTCCAAGATCATGAAAATTTACGAATCCTCCGCGGGGGCGAACGCTTCGCTGATCCTGAGCCTTTCGCCGCAGCCGGACGGCACGATCCACGAAAAGGACGCCGAAGCGCTGCTGACGGTCGGCGCGGTTTTATCGCTGCATTTTGAAGATGATCTCGCGCTTGATTCGTCCATGAGCGGCAACTGCAAAAAAGACGATCTGCACGCGCCGTCCATGGCGCTGCCCGACCACAAGGGCTTCTGGCATTCCGGCACGGGCACGAAAAACCCGGAGCTGATTCTGGACATGGGCGACGAATACGACGTAGACCGCGTTTTGCTGCGCGAAAACGTCGCCACCGGGCAGCAGATCGAACGGTTTTCGCTTTATATTGAGCAAAACGGCAAGTGGAAGCGCATGGCAAAGGGCACGGTCATCGGCACGAAGCGCCTGATCGAATTTGATTACCACCGCCGTACCCGCCGCGTGAAGCTCGTGATTGAAGAAATGCGCGAATTTGCCACGATCAAAAGCTTTGAAGTTTATTAAAGTAACCACTGATTTAATCAGCGGTTACTAAACAATAAGCAAAGCAGTTGTGATCCCCACAAGCGGGTCACAACTGCTTTCATAAATCGGAATTTGTCGGGCTGACGCCCGAAGCCGATAGCTGATAGCCGATAGCCGATAGCACGCTTTCCGGAAAGTAATTTGCTATC
>CADBPL010000093.1 GCA_902796535.1 Oscillospiraceae bacterium | reverse complement strand
GCCGCCGGAAAGCAGGTCGATGTTCTGCACGTTTTTGCCGGGCGGCTGCACCTTGATCTCGATCGGGCATTCCAGCACGTTGTGCTCATCCTCCAGCACAAGCTCCGCCTTGCCGCCGTCGAACAATTCGGCAAAGGTCTCGCCGAAATGGCGGTTGATTTTGGCAAACTGCTCGCGGAACTGCTCGGCCATTTTGGCGGTCAATTCCGTGATCAGCTTTTCCAGCTCGGCCTTGGATTTTTCAATATCGCTGATCTGCGCGCTCATGTATTCGTAGCGCTCGGACACCTCTTTGTATTCGTCGATGGCGCCCACGTTCACGCTGCCCAGTGCGCGGATCTTGTTCTTGATCTCCTGCAGCCGGCGGCGCGCCTCGCCGATGTCTTCCAGCACAATGCCCATTTCCTGCGCCTCACGGCGGCTGAGCTGATATTCATCGTAGAGCTTGGCGACGGTGTCGTCCAGCTCTTTTTCCATCACGGCTTTTCGCTCCTCCAAACGCGCCACTTCGCCGCCGAGCTTTTCGCGGTCGGCCGATCTGGCGCGTTCCTCCTGACGCAGGTGAGCCGCCAGCTCGTCCTGCCGCTGCTTGTCGGCAATGAGCTTTTCCACGTCTTCATTGGATACCCTGCCGCGGCTGCGCAGCTGCTGCGCCTGCTGCTCCAGCAGCTTGATGTTCGCCTTGATCTCGCGGCTGCCCTCGGCAATGCCGCTGATCTCGCGGTTGAGGTCTTCCATGCGAAGCCCCTGATTGGTCATGCGGTGGCGCAGCATGGCGACGGTTTCCTGTTTGGACTGGATATCCTTTTGCACCGCCAGCAAATCGAGCTTGGCGCGGCCTTCCGCCCTGCGGTTCTCATCCTCATCCAGCGTCAGCTGCTCGCGGTTCCGGTTCAGTTCGGCCGTTTTTTCCCGCAGTGAAACGATCTGCTCATCCAGCGCGCCGATCTCGCCCTGAATCTGTTCGATCGTTTTTTGCAGGTTCGCCAGGCGTTCGCCCGCCGTTTCCTTTTCCGCCTGCAATTCGCGCAGCGAACGGGTCGTATCGCTCAAACGGTCGCGCAGCAGCTTGATCTCGCCCTCGCGGCGGATAACGTCCTCCTGCGCGCGGGTCAAATCGGCCTGCGTGCCGGTCAGATCGGCGCGGCACGCCGCCAGATCGGAAAGCAGTTGTTTATATTCGGCCTGCCGTTCCGCCTGCTGCTGTTCGAGCTTGAGGCATTCGGCGCCCAGCCGTTCGATCTCGTTCACACGGCTGAGAATGCCGGCGTTTTGCGTGCGGGAACCGCCCGTCATGGAGCCGCCGGGGTTGACGACCTGCCCGTCAAGCGTGACGATCTTGAAGCGGTGACTGTATTTTTTGCCGATGGCAATGGCGCAGTCCATATCCTCGACCACGATGGTCTTGCCCAAAAGGGAAGAAACGATCTCCCGCAGCCCCCGGTCGCTGCCGACCAGCTCATCGGCCACGGCAATAAAGCCGTATTGATCCTCCAGCCCTTTTTCTTCCAGCTTGCGGCCGCGAATGGCGGAAACAGGCAGGAAGGTCGCGCGGCCCAGACGGTTCTCTTTGAGGAAGTTGATGGCGCGCTTGGCGTCGGTTTCGCTTTCGGTCACGATGTTTTGCAGCGCGTTGCCCAGAGCGGTCTCAATGGCAACCGAGTATTCCTCTTCAACGGAAATCAACTGAGAGAGCACGCCCCGAATGCCGCGCATCGTGCCGCGCTTGACCTCTTTCATCACGGCCTTGACGCTGCCGGAATACCCCTCCATGTTTTTTTCGAGGTCGTCGAGCATTTTGGCGCGGGAGCGCTTGCGGTCGATCTCCCGCTCGGCTTCCTCCGTTTCGCGGCGCTTGGCGTCAGCCTTTTCGCCGCGACTGTTCACCTTCATTTCATAGCCTCTGACCGCGTTGGTCAGCTCCGTCACGGTCTGTTCGGCCGCCTTGAGCTGATCGAGCGCCTCGGTCAGCTGCCCGTCAAGCCTGGCAATGGCTTCGCTGCGCGAAGCGGCGACCTCGTCAATGGTCTCCAGCCGCAGCGTGATCTCCTCTGCGGAGGACTTCGCCGTGGAAATGGCCACGCGCTTGTCGCCGATCTGCTGCGCCAGCTGTGCGATCTGCTCGGAGCGTTCGGCGATCTGCTCGGCATAGCCGCGGCTCTCATGGCGGATCGCCTCGATCCGGTCGGCAGCCTGCGTGAGCAGCGCGATCTTTTGCTTTTCCGCTTTTTTCAGCAGCTCGACCGTCTGCATGGTCTCGGTGATCTCGTCGTCAAGATCCTGTCTGGATTCCACCGCCGCCTCCATTTCGCGCGTGATGCGTTCAATGGTGGCGTTATTATGTTCAATGGAGTTGAGTTCGACCGCGATTTTTGCGTCGATCTGAGCCGCCTGCTCTTCCAATTCGGAAGCGCTGCGGCGCATTTCGTCGATTTTCACGGTGTCGGCCTGACTTTGCGCCATGGCCGCCTCCATATCGTTCACGATTTTTTCAAGCTCGGCCTCCACTGCCTCATACTGAGCCGAGGCGACCGTCAGCTTGTCTTCCTGCTGCTTGAGCTGTTCGCGCACCCGGTCAATGGTGTGCAGCCACAGCCCGATCTCCAGCGTCTTGCGTTCCTCAGCGAGCACCAGAAACTTTTGCGCCTTTTCGCTTTGCACCTTCAGCGGCCCGACGCGGCTTTCCAGTTCGGTGAGGATGTCGCGCAGGCGGATCATGTTTTCTTCCGCCAGAGCCAGCTTGCGGTTGGCGTCGTTGCGGCGGTAGCGATAATGTGAAATGCCCGCCGCTTCCTCGAGCATATCGCGGCGCTGGCTGGATTTGGACGAGACCATGTCGGCCACTCGCCCCTGACTGACCATGGAATAGCCGTCGCGTCCCAGGCCCGTGTCCATAAACATTTCGTTGACGTCTTTCAAACGGCAGATCTCGCCGTTGAGAATGTATTCGCTTTCGCCCGAGCGGTAGTAACGCCGCGTGACGGTCACCTCGTCCCTGTCGCTTTGCAGGGAACGGTCGGCGTTATCCAGCCGCAGCGTCACCTCCGCAAAGCCCTGCGCCTTGCGGATATTCGTGCCGCTGAAAATAACGTCTTCCATTTTGGAACCGCGCAGGTTTTTGCTGGATTGTTCGCCCAGCACCCAGCGCACCGCATCGGCGATGTTGCTCTTGCCGGAACCGTTCGGCCCGACAACAGAGGTGATGCCCTGACCGAATTCGAGCACGGTTTTGTCGGGGAACGACTTGAACCCCTGCATTTCAAGTGCTTTCAAAAACATCTTTCACAATTCCTTTATTCTCAGTTCGTAGGGAGTGTGTAAGCTTTCATCGCCCTGCACACGGCAGCGATAGCCCTGCTGCGCCAGACGCAGCAGGTTTTTCTTTTTTTGGCCGACCGCCTGCGAAACGGCGGCGGGGGAAACAACGAGCCGATAGGCGCCCGCCGGTTTTTCTTTTAACAATTCCACGGCTTTTCGGTAATAGATTTCACCCTGACACAGCTCCCGCAGGGCCGGATGATAGGCGCCGGCAACCATTTGCCGTTCCACATCCTCCTGCGCGTGAAGCCCCAGCCGGATGACGCGCACGCCGTTTTCTTCAAACAGCCGCAGCAATTCACTGCAAAGCGGCACGGCTTCGTCCAGCGTCGGCGGCTCATATTCGCCTTTTTCGTAAAGCTCCGCCAGCCGCGTGCCCCTGAGCACCACGGTGGGGTAAATGCGCGCGGCGGCCGGATGAAGCGCGATGAGCCGTCGGGCGGTTTCAAGACAGTCTTCATCGGTCGAACCGTAAAGCCCCGTCATCATTTGCAGCCCAAGCTCAAAGCCGTAAGCCGAAATCAGCTTCGACGCGCCGACCACATCCTGCGCCGTGTGCCCGCGCTGATTGAGGCGCAGCACACGGTCGTCCATGCTCTGCGCGCCCAGCTCCACGGCGCGCACGCCGTTGGCTCTGAGCAGCGACAGAATTTCATCGTTGATCGCATCCGGGCGGGTGGAAATGCGGACGCCGCCGTTGAGAAAGCCGGAATCCACGTGCCGTTTCGCCGCTGTGAGCAGCTCCAGCATTTTGGCGCGCTCAATGGCGGTGAAGCTGCCGCCGAAAAAGGCAAGCTGAACGGTGTCGCCCGGCGAAACGCCTTTTTTTGCGCGTTCACAGGCCGCGTCAACGTCGGCCGCCGTCGGCTGCGCCGCCGCGCCGGAAATCACGCGCTGGTTGCAAAAGCTGCACTGCTGCGGGCAGCCCATATGGGGCACGAAAACGGCGATGTTGGCGTGGCTCATTTTTCAATGCCCATGAGCTTGAGCGCTTCGTGCGCCGCCGCCTGCTCCGCGTGCTTTTTGCTGTGGCCTTCGCCGCGGCCGATGCAGTTGCTGTTAAGATAAACCTCGACCGTAAAGGTCTTGTCATGCGCCGGCCCGCTCTCGCCTGCGAGAACGTATTCCAGTATCTCTTCCGGGTTGCGCTGAACGATCTCCTGCAGCTTGGTTTTATGATCCTTGAACGGCAGCTCGTTGAGATGCTTTTCGGATTTGCTGATGAACCGCAGCACGAACGCCTTCGCCGGCGCCATGCCGCCGTCCAGATAGATCGCGGCGATCACGGCCTCAAACGCGTCGGACAAAATGGAGGGCCGCTCGCGCCCGCCGGTGTTCACTTCGCCCTTGCCAAGTAAAATGAAGGAACCCAGATCAATTTCCTTGGCAAAACCGAAGAGCGATTGTTCACAAACGATGGCGGCGCGGATCTTGGTCAGTTCCCCCTCCGGCATATCCTTATGGCGTTCAAAAAAGTATTCCGCGCTGACCATGCCCAGCACGCTGTCGCCCAAAAACTCCAGCCGTTCGTTGAACGGGCCGCCGCACTCGTTGGCGTAAGAGGAATGAGTCAGCGCCGCGCGCAGCAGGTCTTTGTTATGGAATTGATAATCGATTTTCTTTTCAAACGCCGCTAAATCTGTTTTCATGCTTTCGCCTCCTTCATGGCGTCATCTGTTCTGCGGAAAGCTGTGCCCGCAGCGCGCTTAACCCGCGCGCCGCCAACGCGCCGTACCGCGCTTTTTTATCTCTGATTTTTTCCGGCAGGGGCGGCAGAATGCCGAAATTCGCCCCCATCGGCTGAAAATCCCTTGATTCGGAATGGCTCATATAATCCGCCAGCGCGCCCATCATGGTCTCACGGCTGAGCACAAGGCTTTCTTCGCCCCGAAGCCGCCGCACGGCGTTCACACCCGCTAAAATGCCGGAGGACGCCGATTCCATATAGCCCTCCACCCCGGTGATCTGCCCGGCAAAAAACAGCTCGGGCTTTGCGCGGAAGGAATAATCCGCTTCGAGCAGCTGCGGGCTGTTGATGAAGGTGTTGCGGTGCATGACCCCGTAGCGGACGAATTCGGCGTTCTTCAGCGCCGGGATCAGAGAAAACACGCGCTTTTGCTCGCTGAATTTGAGATTGGTCTGGAACCCGACCAGATTGAACAGCGTGCATTCGGCGTTTTCACGGCGCAGCTGCAGCACCGCCCACGGGCGGTGACCGGTGCGCGGATCGCGCAGGCCGACGGGCTTGAGCGGCCCGTAGCGCATGGTGTCTTCGCCGCGGATGGCCATGGCTTCGATCGGCATGCAGCCCTCGTAAACGTCGTGCCGCTCGTCGAACGCATGGGTATCCGCGCGCTCGGCGCTGACCAGCGCCTGATAAAACGCTTCGTATTCCGCCTTGTTCATCGGGCAGTTGATATAATCCTCCTCCCCGCCCCGGTCATAGCGGGACTGGGTGAAGGTGCAGTCACGGTCCAGACTCTCCGCGCTGACGATGGGTGCGGCGGCGTCAAAAAAGCTCAGCCGCCCGCCGCAAAGCTGTTCGATTTTTTGCGCGATCGCGTCCGACGCCAGCGGCCCGACCGCCAGAATGCAAACGCCTGCCGGAATGTCGGTCACCTCGCCGCGGCGAACAGTGATGAGCGGATGCGCCAGAATTTTTTCGGTTATGATCTGCGAAAAGCGGTCGCGGTCAACGGCAAGCGCGCCGCCCGCCGCCACGGCGCAGGCGTCGGCCGCCTGCATGCACAGCGAGCCGAACTCACGCATTTCGGCCTTGAGCAGCCCCGCCGCGCTTTCGATCCGGCTGGCCTTGAGCGAATTGGAACAGACCAGCTCGGCGAACCCGTCGGCCTTGTGCGCCGGGGAACGCTTTTCGGGCTTCATTTCGCAAAGCTCCACTGCCACGCCGGCTTTTGCGATCTGCCACGCCGCCTCAACGCCGGCCAGACCGGCGCCGACCACGGTGATCTTATTCATCGTTCTTTCCCTTCTTTTTGGTCGCCTTGACCGAATAGCCGCAGCCCTCGTTCAGGCAGGCGACCACGCCGCCCCGCTGCTTGAACAGCGCCTTGCCGCACTGCGGGCAAACGTCGCCCGTGGGCTTATCCCACGTGACAAAATCGCAGTTCGGCCAGTTGTCGCAGCCGTAGAAGGTGTGGCCCTTGCGGCTGCGCTTTTCGACCACCTTGCCGCCGCATTTGGGGCAAAGCGCGCCGGTTTCCTGAATGAGGGGCTTGGTGTTTTTGCAGGTCGGATAGTTCGGGCAGGCCAGGAACTTGCCGAAGCGGCCGATTTTGACCACCATCATGGCGCCGCACTTGTCGCAGGGGATGTCGGTCTTGTCCTCTTCCAATTCGATCTTGACGCCCTGCATATCGGCCTTGGCCTTATCGAGCGTTTTTTCAAAATCGCCGTAGAAATCCCTGAGCACCTGAACATAATCTTCTTTGCCGTGCTCGACTTCATCCAGCGAATTTTCCATCGAAGCCGTAAATTTGACGTTGACGATTTTCGGGAACCGTTCGTTGAGCAGCCGGGTGGTGGCCACGCCCAGCTCGGTGGGCACCAGCTGCTTGGCGGAACGCTTGACGTATTCACGCTTGATGATCGTGGTAATGATCGTGGCATAGGTGCTCGGGCGGCCCACGCCGTTTTCTTCCAGCGCTTTGATGAGCGAAGCCTCGGTGTAGCGGGGCGGCGCCTGCGTGAAATGCTGGGCGGGCATGAGCTCCTTGAGCTTGAGCTTTTCGCCGCTTTTCAGCTCGGGCAGCTTCGCGTCCCTGCCCTCCTCCGTGTCGCTGCTTTCTTCATACAGCGCGGTAAAGCCTTCAAATTTCACCTCGTAGCCGTTTGCGGAAAACACGCAGTATTTGTCGTCGCCCGGTCTGGCGGCGGTGATCTCGGCCTTGACGGTGTTCTGCACGCAATCCGCCATCAGGCTCGCCATGAAGCGCAGCCAGATGAGATTGTAAAGCTTAAACTGTTCCGCCGTCAGGCTGTCCTTGACCATGGCGGGGGTCAGCTCCGGGTTGGTGGGGCGCACGGCCTCGTGCCCGTCCTGCGCGTTGGCGCGCTGCTTGAAATAGCGCGGCTTATCGGGCAGGAATTTGTCGCCGTAGGTGGCACGGATATAGTTGCCGCCCTGCTCTCTCGCCTGATCGGAAATGCGCAGGGAGTCCGTTCTCATATAGGTGATCAGACCCATGGAGCCGTGTCCTTTGACCGTGACGCCCTCATACAGCTCCTGCGCGATCTTCATCGTGCGGGAGGACTGGAAGTTCAGCCGGCGCGAAGCCTCCTGCTGCATGGTGGAGGTGGTGAAGGGCGGCGCCGGGCTTTTTTTGCGCGTACCCTTTTTGACGGAACCGACCGTGTATTCCGCCCCGTCCAGCCGGGCGATGTAGCCGTCGGTCTGGTCTTTGTTTTTCAGCTTGACTTTGCCGTTTTCATCGCCGACAAAGTTGGCGGTGAACATACGGCGCGCCGAAGAAACCAGCTTGGCGTCGAGCGACCAGTACTCCTCCGGTACGAAGTTGTTGATCTCATCTTCCTTGTCGACAATCAGCCGCACCGCCACGCTCTGCACCCGGCCGGCGGAAAGCCCGCGGCGGATCTTCTGGCTGACAAAGGGGCTGAGCTTGTAGCCGACCAGACGGTCGAGAATGCGGCGCGCCTGCTGGGCGTTGACCATATCCAGATCGACCGTGCGCGGGTTGGCCATGCCGGTCTCGATGCCCTTGCGGGTGATCTCGTTGAAGGTGACGCGGTTTTTCTGCTTCAGGTTCAGGTTCAGCAGCGTGGCAAGGTGCCAGGAAATGGCCTCCCCTTCGCGATCGGGGTCGGTTGCGAGCAGCACGCCGTCGCTTTTTTTGACCATGTTTTTCAGGTCGGCGACCAGCTTTTCCTTGCCCTTCACGATCTCATACTTCGGCGCAAAGTTGTTGCGCACATCCACGCTCAGCTTTGACGCCGGCAGGTCGCGCACATGGCCGACGGACGCGGTCACCTCATAGCCGTCGCCCAAAAAGCCTTTGATCACCTTTGCTTTGGAAACAGACTCAACAATAACAAGCTTTGACATTTTCTTTCACTCCGTGAGACGGCTTCACGATGCCGTCCTTTCGTCCTTTCGTGTGGTATTCTGTATAAACTGAACGGTCAGTCCGCCGCCGTGAAGCGTTTGCCCGGCAGCGGGCGGATCAGGCCGATGATCTGCAATTCGGTCAGGGTCTGGGATAGCAGCGGCGCGCTCAGGCCGCTTTGGGCAACGAGCGCGTCAAACCCAACGGGCTCGCAATCGAAGCACGCATAAACCTTTCGCTGCACGTCGCTGAGCGTTTCGGGCGCTAAGGGCTTATGCCTGGCCGGTTTGCGAACGGATTCGCCGCGCAGCGCGGACAAATCGAGGTTGTAAAGGTATTCGTAATCATAAAGCACGTCCTCCGCGCGGAAAACGGGCTTGGCGCCGTTGGCAATGAGCACGTTGGAGCCGACAAAAGAAGAGCTGATCACGTCGCCCGGCACCGCAAACACGTCACGGTTCTGGCGGTAGGCGTGCTCCGCCGTGCCGAGAGAGCCGCTGTTTTCACCCGCTTCGATCACGACCGTGCCCTTGGACAGGCCGCTGATGAGGCGGTTGCGCTGCGGAAAGCTGCCCTGAAACGGCTTGGAAAACGGCGCCAGCTCGCTGATGACTGCGCCGGAAGCGGCAACGTCCCGCCGCAGGCCCTCGTTTTCGCTCAGATAGGAGGCGCCGAGACCGCAGCCCATGACCGCAACGGTTTTGCCGCCGCCCTCCAGCGCGCCGCGGTGCGCCGCCGTGTCGATGCCCAGCGCGCCGCCGCTGACGACCGTCATGCCCGCTCTGGCAAAATCTGCCGTCAGGCGGTGCGCCACTTCAATGCTGTAACGGGTCGCGTCCCGCGCGCCGACAACGGCGATCATCCGCTCATCTTTCAAGCAGGCCGGATCGCCCCAGACATAGAGCACGCCGGGCGCATCCACGATCTCTTTGAGGTTTACGGGATAGTATTCGCTGTTGACGTCGATAATATGCCACGCATTCTCATCGCATTGGCGAACGATCCGTTTCGCGTCGGTCAGATCGCGCTTTTCCATGCGGCGCAGCTGCGCCGGCCGGAACAGCCCCGTGGCGTACCATTCCGCCGCGCCGGCTTCGTAAAAGGCTCTGGCTGAAGGAAAAAAGGACAGCGCATCAAAGCTGCCCGGCCCCACACCGATGCAGTGCGACAGCCAGACGCTGTATACGCGTTCATCCTTTTCTTCGTTCATCTCATCAGCTCCCACATGATAATGGCGGCCGCCATGGCGGCGTTGAGCGATTCCGCACGGCCGCGCATGGGCACGCGCACGCGCTTCTGGCAGCAGTTCATCGTCGCCTCGGTCACGCCGTTGCCCTCGTTGCCGATCACGCAAACGGTCTTTTCACCCAGATCGGTCTGAGTAATATCCTGCGCGGACGCGTCCGGTGTGGAGGAAAGGGTCGTGAACCCGCGTTCGGCCAATTGCGTCAGGGCAGCCGGCAGATCGTCCACCGTGACGATGGGCAGGCGCAAAAGCGAGCCCATCGCCGCGCGCTGCGCCTTGGGGTTATAGACGTCGCAGCAGCCGCACAGCACCGCGCCGCCGACGCCCAGCGCCTCCGCCGTGCGGATCACGGCGCCCAGATTGGCCGGATCCTGAATATTCTCCAGCGCGATCAATTTGCTGTTTCTATATATAATATCTATATTAACAGATTTGTCAAGTGTTTTGCACACACAAAATATGCCCTGCGGCGAAAAAGTATCGTTCAGCCGCTCCGCCGCCGCGCCGGAAACCAGAAACGCCTCTTCGCTTTTTTCCGCCAGAAGCGTAAGCTCGGCGCCGTATTTTTGCGCTGCTTTTTCGGTGTAAAACAGCGTTTTGACCGGCGTGCTGCCCGCGGCGTCAACACAAAGGCGCGCGCCCTCGGCAAAAAACAGACCCTCTTCCCGGCGGGCTTTGGCGCTGTCGCGCACGCGCACGGCCTGTTTGATCTTTTCGTTGGTTTTGCTGGTAATAAGCTCGTGCATGGGAAACCTCCGAAATAAAATCACGCCCCGAACGGGGCGTGACAGAATGGGTGATTATTAAAGCGCGGCCTTTGCCTTTTCGCAAAGAGCGGTGAAGCCTGCCGGGTCGGCAATGGCGATCTCGCTGAGCATTTTGCGGTTGAGGCTGACGTCAGCTTTTTTGAGGCCGTTGATGAGCGTGGAATAATTCATGCCGTTGAGCTTGGCGGCTGCGGAAATTCTGGTGATCCACAGGCGGCGGAAATCACGCTTTTTGAGCTTGCGGCCGATGTAGGCATACTGACCGGACTTCATGACGGCCTGTTTCGCGGTTTTGAACAGCCTGGCCTTGGAGCCGTAGTAGCCCTTTGCCATTTTCAGAACTTTATTTCTTCTCTTGCGCGTCATTGTCGCGCCTTTAATACGAGCCATGATAAGTTACCTCCGATAAAATAAGTAAAGTGAGCTTCCGATATTATTTGTAGGGAACAAGGCGCTTGATCTGCTTGCAGTTGGTCACGTCGGCGACTTCGACCTTGCGAAGGTTTCTCTTGCGCTTGGTGCTCTTCTTTGTCAGGATGTGGGACTTGTAGGCATGGCCTCTCATGGGCTTACCGTTTTTCGAGATTTTAAAACGCTTTTTTGCACCGCTGTGGGTTTTGATTTTAGGCATTTTGGTTTTCCTCCTTCATTATTTTGCTGCCTTGGGAACAAGGAACATCAGCATGGAACGGCCTTCAAGCTTTGCTGCCTTTTCGACCGAAGCCGATTCAGCGCACGCCTGCGCAAAACGATCCATGATCTCAAGGCCGAGGTTGGTGTGCGCCATTTCGCGGCCGCGAAAACGGATGGACACCTTCACTTTGTTGCCGTCGGCAAGGAATCGTTTGGCGTGACCGACCTTAGTGTCAAAGTCGTGCGTATCAATGTTGACCGAAAGACGGATCTCTTTGATTTCAACGATCCGCTGATTCTTTCGGGCTTCCTTTTCACGCTTGGCCTTTTCAAAACGGTACTTTCCGTAATCCATGATCTTGCACACAGGCGGTTTGGCCTGCGGCGCGATTTTAACCAAGTCAAGATTCTTTTCCTCGGCGATCTTCAGCGCCTCTGCGGCGGACATGATGCCGAGCTGTTCCCCGTCGCTGCCGATGATGCGCAGCTCACGGTCTCTGATTTCTTCATTGATCTGCAACTCTTTCGCACTAATGTTCAAGCACCCCCGTTGGAATAAAAAAATGATGCGCAAGCAGTCAGACCGCCTGCACAACAGCACACAACCGCGCCCGGAGACAACGGCTGAGCGATATTGACCGCCCTCGGGAACATGCCCGGACGGTGAGGAAGCGGATTCCTGCTTTATTTGCTCATATATAGTAGCAGACTCCGGCTGCGATGTCAAGCCCTTTTTTTGCCTTTTTCACGATTTTCAAAAAAAGTTGCATATTGGCTCATAATATGATATGATATTTTAGTTATCATCAGCCATTGCTATGCGGAGAAAACGATGAAAGAAAAAGTGATCATTACCATTTCCGACCGTCACGAGATCGACGGCGAATGCGAACAGTCGCAGCTGACCACGGTGGGCGAGCTGGAACGAACCCCGAAGGGGTGCATCCTCACCTACGACGAAACCGGCGACTTTGCCGGCAGCCGCGTGACCGTGACCTATGCGGGCAGCCGCATCGAAATGCTGCGCTCCGGCGCGCACTGCGCCAACCTGACCGTGGAGCCGGGGCAGCGCTACACCTGCGCCTACACCACCGAATTCGGCGACCTGACGCTGGGCATTTTCGGCCGCGAGGTGCGGGGCGCGCTCAAAGAAAAAAGCGGGCGGCTTTTTTTCAGCTATACGCTCGACTTTGACGCCGGCTTCTGCTCCCAAAACGATTTGACCATTGATTACCGCTGTGAATAAACGAAAGAGGTCGATTTTTCTATGTCTAAACTCGTAAACCTTGTTCAGGAACAGATCAACGCGGCCGTTGCGCAGGCGTTTGCCGCCTGCATTGCCTCCGGCACTTTGCCCGAAGCCGACGTTCCCGCTTTCCACATCGAAGTGCCGGCTGACCGCGCCAACGGCGATTTTTCCACCAACGCTGCCATGGCCGGCGCCAGGGCGTTCCGCCGCGCCCCCCGCCTGATCGCCGACGCGCTGTGCGCGGCCATTCAAACGGAGGGCACCTATATCGCAAAATGCGAACCGGCAGGGCCGGGCTTTATCAATTTTTACCTGTCTGACCGTTTTTATTCCGACGTTGTGGCGGATATTCTTGCCATGGGCGAAGCTTACGGTTCCTCCGATTTCGGTCAGGGCAAAACCGTCAACATCGAATTTGTTTCCGCCAACCCGACGGGACCCATGCACATGGGCAACGCCCGCGGCGGCGCCCTGGGCGACTGCCTGGCCTCGGTGATGGAACGCGCCGGATATAAGGTAACGCGGGAATTCTACGTCAACGACGCCGGCAACCAGATCGCCAAATTCGCCCTGTCGCTGGATATCCGCTACCGTCAGCTCTTTGAAGGGGAAAACGCCCCCGAGCTGCCGGAGGACAGCTACCACGGCGAAGACATTGCCGAACGGGCAAGAGAGTTTGCCGAAATGCACGGCGACAAATACCTGAAAGCAGGCGAGGAAGAACGCCGCGCGGCGCTGGTTGCGTTCGCGCTGCCCAAAAACATCGCCAACATGCACGACAACCTCGACAAATACCGCATTTTTTATGACGTGTGGTTCCACGAAAGCTCGCTCTACCAAAGCGGCGAACTGCAGGACACCCTCGCGCTGCTCAAGGCCAAAGGCTTAACGTATGAAAAAGACGGCGCTTTGTGGTACAAGGCGACCGAGCACGGCGGTGAAAAAGACGAGGTGCTCGTGCGCGCCAACGGCAACCCCACCTATTTTGCCGCCGATATCGCCTATCACCGCAACAAGCTGGAGAAGCGGAAATTTGACAAAGCCATCAACGTCTGGGGCGCCGACCACCACGGCCACGTGGCGCGCATGAAGGGCGTGCTCGACGCCATCGGCATCGACTCCTCCCGCCTTGACATCATTCTCATGCAGCTTGTGCGCCTGACCCGCAGCGGCGAAGTGGTGCGCATGAGCAAGCGCACGGGCAAATCCATCACGCTGGTCGATCTGCTGGAAGAGATCCCGATCGACGCCGTCCGCTTTTTGTTCAATATGCGCGAGCCCGGCTCCCAGATGGATTTTGACCTCGACCTTGCCGTGGAACAGAGCGCACAGAACCCGGTCTACTATTGTCAGTATGCCCATGCACGCATTTGCAGCATTTTTAAAAAGCTCAGCATGGATCCGAACGCGCCGCTCACCTGCACGCCGGAGCAGCTTGCTCTGCTCACCGCGCCGGAGGAACGCGAGCTGATCGCCCACCTCTCCACCCTCACGGGCGAGATCGTTTCCGCCGCCAAAAACTACGACCCGGCCAAGATCACCCGCTTTTGTGTGGAGCTGGCGACCCTGTTCCACAAGTTCTACAACGCCTGCCGCGTTTCCGCCGATTCCCCCGATCTGACCGCCGCGCGTCTGGGGCTGTGCCGCAGCGTAAAGGTAACGCTGAGCGGCATGCTGAAAATGCTCGGCATCACTGTTCCCGAAACGATGTGAAAAAGGAGAGTTTTCCATGTATTCGTGCAACATCATCGCGCACCGCGGCGCCAACAGGCGCGCCCCGCAAAACACCCTGCCCGCCTTTCAAAAGGCGCTCGACATCGGCTGCGACGGGTTTGAAACCGACGTGCACCTGTCCAAAGACGGCGTGCCGGTCATCTGCCACAACGACACCATCGACGCCACCTCCAACGGCTCAGGCGCTATTTGCGACCTGACGCTGGAGCAGCTGAAAAGCTACGATTTCGGCAGCTATTTCAGCAGGGAATTTGCCGGCACCACCCTGCCCACGCTCGATGAGTTTCTGGAGCTTGCCAAAACCGGCGGCCTCAAAATCCTTAATATTGAATTAAAGAAAGAGCCGGACGACGCCCGCCGCGACGAGCTGGTGACCAAAACGCTGGACGCGGTGGAGCAGCACGGTCTGAACGACATCCTGCTCATTTCCAGCTTCTGCCCCAAAATCCTCAAGCTCGTCAAACAAAAGAACCCCGTCATCCAAACCGCCTATCTCTATCCCTTCGGCTACTTCCACGCCATTCAGGTCGTGCTGCCGCCGATTCTGCGCATGAAGGATTTGAACTGCGCCGCCTCTCACCCGCATAAAGCCAGCATTATCGGCAATTATGTGGATCAATGCCACAAAAACGGACTGGCCGTCAACGTCTGGACGGTGGATGAGGCCGAAGAGATCCGCAAGATGCTCCGCGCAGGGGTGGACGGCATCATCACCGACTGTCCCGACCGCGTTCACTTCATTTTAGACGAAATGAACGAAGAAGCGTAACGCTCCCCCTTTTTCACAAAAGGATGGGCTGCAGCTGTTCCCCGCGCAAAGCCGCCCGCACGGCCGCTTCGGTTCGGTCAAAATCCGCCACGATGCTGCGCGGCTTGCCCGCGGGCTGATCCTGCCGCAGGGGCACGAAATAATAGCAGCTGCGGTTGAGCAGCTTGCCGATGCTTCCGGCCGAACCGCTCAGCGCATCGTTCGTGGAAATCGCCAGCAGCAGCGGCCGCCCCGTGCGCAAATGCGATTTGCACGCCATCGTCACCGCCGTGTCGGTGATACCGGCGGCAAGCTTGCCCAGCGTGTTGCCCGTGCAGGGCTCGACCAGCAGCAGGTCGAACATCTTTTTCGGCCCGATCGGCTCCGCCTGCACAATGGTGTGGATCGCCTTTTGCCCCGTCAACGCTTCGGCGCGTTCCCGAAACGACTGCGCCGTGCCGAAGCGGGTATCCGTTTCATAAGCGTAATCCGAAAAGATCGGCGTCACCGCGGCGCCGGCCTTTTTTAGTTTCGCCATCTGCGCGAACGCCGCTTCAAAGGTGCAGAACGAACCGCACAGCGCAAACCCGATTTTCATCCCGTTCATCTTCACGCCTCCCCTGTTTCATCCGCCAGAATCGCACGTGTGATCGCTTCCCCCGCGCTGCGCGGCGACAGGCGGCCGGGCAGACCGGGCGCCCGCAGATAGCGCAGCCCGTATTGTCTGACCGTTTCTTCCTCCGCCCCATAGGGCGCAGAGGCGATCTCCAGCACCAGCGCGCCGCGCTTCATGCGCAGCAGATGCCTTTCTTCCAGAACGCGCGCCGGAACAGTGTTGATCACCACGTCACAGTGCGGCAGCTCCGCCTCCAGTGCGGAAAAATCAACGGCCTTGCAGCCGCTGCCCTCCGCGCGGATGCGATCTTTTTCCGCGCGCGCCGCCACAGTCACCTTGCCGCCCAGCGCCCGCAGCCGCGGCGCCAGCGCGCCGGCAGTTCTGCCGTAGCCCGTGATCAGAAAGGACAAGCCGCAAAGCGTTGTGTCGGTGGCGCCGATGAGCTCATACAAAACGCCCTCGGCCGTTGCCGCAGCGTTGGCGAACAGCAGCGCCTCGTTTTGATAATAATCGTAAAGCTTAACGCCTTTCCTTTCAACGCTTTCCCGCCAGCCCGGTTCGGGCAGCCCAGCGAACACGCGCTGCCCCTTTCGCAGCGTTTCCGCCAGATCCGCCAGCGAAACGGGCACGGAACGCCGCGGCGCAAAAACCGTTTCGCCGTCGCGGCTCATCGGCAGGGGCAGCACCAGCCGTTCACAATCCGCCACCTGCCGCTTCCATGCCGCCGTATCCGCGGCAAAGCTGACCGAATGCCCGGCCAGCAGCAACGCTCTGGCGGCATATTGCTGCCGCCGATCGCCGCCCAAAAGCAAAAATTTCTTCATTTCTCCCACCAACTCAATAAAATAAATTGCTCAAGCTCATAATATGTGATATAATAATGAATTGTTAAGTGCTGCCTTAAGAAAACTCGAGGTGATTACCCATGAAAACCATCGATCAACTGTTAAAAGAAGTCAAGCGCGTTCACTTCATCGGCATCGGCGGCTCCGGCATGTGCCCGCTGGCCGAG
>CADBPL010000092.1 GCA_902796535.1 Oscillospiraceae bacterium | reverse complement strand
TTTTTCTCGATTATCCGACCGAGGTCTGCTATGAGGGGATCATGGCAAGGCGCGGTACTGCCCGGCCGGATATGCCGTGGGTGGAGCCGGTCGATGAAGTCGATCCGGAATTTGTCGATTCTGTACTGCAATATAATGCGGTCAACCGCCCGATCGTTCTGGAACGAATTCAAAAATATGCCGACGGTCGTGAGGTATACATTTTTCAAGGCAGAGAAGAAGCGGCCGCATTTCTTAATTTAATACAAACAGGTTCTGTTCCTGAAGAATAAAGGAGGATTTCATCATGCAAAGACTGTTCCGCGTGTTCCTGGCGATCCTTACTTTCTTTACGTCCCTTTTTCAGCTGATCTTCACGCCCAATGTGATCCGCGTCGACTTTGATCACATCGTGGGTGACATGCGGCCCGTGCACAACGTCGGCCGCATGCCGGAGTATGAGGTGAACAGCGAGGTCAACCGCCGCTTCACCGAGGCGAACATGACCTCGTGCCGCACGCACGACATCAATTGCACCGACATCCACCGCATTTTCCCCGATTTTAGCGCGGATGTCAACGACGAAAGCTCTTATCATTTTGCGGAAAGCGACCAGGTGCTCGCGTCGATCGTCGACACGGGCATGGAGCCGTTCTTCCGCCTGGGCATCAGCTACAGCAACCCTGTGGCAGACCACGATCATCTTGTGCCGCCCGCCGACTACGACAAATGGTCGCAGATTTGCGAGCACATCATCCTCCACTACAACGAAGGCTGGGCGGACGGCTTCCGTTACGACATTCGATACTGGGAGATCTGGAACGAGCCGGAAAACAGCGATGATGTTTCGGATAACCACTTCTGGATCGGCACCGACGAAGAGTTCTTCCGCCTTTACGATACCGCCGCCAAATATCTGAAGGGCAAATTCCCCGCGCTGAAAATCGGCGGCTACGGCTCGTGCGGCTTTTACGCGCTGACAAAGACGAACGTCGTCAACAACGGCGCGACCCCGAGAAACCAATACTTTGTGACTTATTTTCAGAATTTCCTCGCTTATATCCGGGAGCATCATTCTCCCATGGACTTTTTCACCTGGCACAGCTACACCACCACAGAAAAGAATGCGCGCTACATTGACTACGTCAGAGAAAACCTCGCCAAGGCAGGCTACGGCGACGCGGAGATCATCTGCGACGAGTGGAACTACAACCCCACGGAAAACGAAAAGCTCGACCGCCGCAACGGCGCCAATCAGACGTCGATGCTCATCATGTTCCAGAACAAAGGCCTTGATATGGCGCATTATTATAACGGCGACGATGACGCAACGCTGTGGTCGGGCCTGTTTATGAAGGGGCGTCAGCCTTCCCCGGCATATTACGGCTTCCGGGCGTTCGGGCAGATGTACCGGCTCGGGCGTCAGGCCGAAATCAAAAACCTGCGGCTGTTCAAGGACCTGTACGCGCTCGCCGCGGCAGGAGAGGACGGACAGGCGCTGCTGATCGCCAACGTATCCGAAAAACGGGATCGAAGGCTGAAGATCGACGCGGGCGATTACGCTGTTGACAAGTGCATGACCGTCAACGAAGCCGGGGAATGGGTCGAAATTCCGCTCCCCGAAAAAATCGAAAGCGGTTCCATGCTTTACGTCACATTCAAAAAATAAAGGGGGCGGCGCCATGAAAGTCATCGCTTTTTTAGAATCCATTTTTATCACGATCTCCTGCTTCTTCGGCAGCGTTTTCAACCTGCCCGACAAAAACGTGAAGAACCTGATCGAGGTCAACGGCGGATATATCTACGGCGTGTGCCACCCGAACGAAAACTATGAAATGCTCCGCGACGCAGGGCTGAAATGGGTGCGGTTCGACATTCCTTATCCGTTTAATCAGGCCGGGGAGATCAGCGGGCATTATCTCGCCTTCAAAGCCCGCGCCAAGGGCTACACCGACCGCGGCTTCCAGGTCATGGCCGTCACGCCGTACCCCAGAGATTATTTCAACATCGGCGGCTTCAACCCCGTGGAAGAGGTGGAAAAAACGCAGGAGATCGCTGTGTTCCTTTATAACGATCTGAAAGATATTACCGGCGCGTTTCAGGTCACCAACGAAATGGGGATCGAGGGCTTCACCAGGCCGCTGACGTTAGAGGAAGCGGCGGTCTTTATCGGCATCCAGCTTGAAGCGCTGGACAAGGTGACCGGAGATTTCCCCATCGGCTACAATTCAGCCGAGGTGAACAAGAAGCTGCAAAAGCTCATGAAGCCCTATCTCAAATACTGCGATTACGTGGGGCTCGACCTTTACACCGGCAATCAGGGCAAGGCCGAGGCGAGCGCTTATGCGAAAAATGTGAAAAAGCTTTACCGGCTCACCGGCAAGCCCGTCATTATGGAGGAGTTCGGCTTCTGGAGCGAGGGCGGCCCCAAAACGCCCGAGCAAAAAGCGGAGATCCTCGGCCGCTACGGCTATGCCACCGAAGCCGAAGCCATTGCGGACGGCATGAATTTTATCCGCAAGCTGCCGCCGCAGTTCCAGCAGAGATTGCGGGATAACTATCCGGATGACGAGGCGCGCTGGGCGCAGCTCGTGTTTGAAAAGGAGTATCAGCATTTCTACGGCGAAACGGCCGCAGAGACCATGGAGAACATTCCGCACACGCCGGAAGGGCAGGCGGAATATTTCCGGCGGGTCATGGGCGAGCTCAAAAAGCTGAACTGCCTGGCCGGCGTCATCATCTATTGCTGTCAGGATATGGAATATTGCTGGGCCTGCGGCCACGCCTGGTGCCCGTTTGAAACAAGGTGGGGGCTGTTTTATCTGGACGGCACGCCCAAGCCCGCCTATTATGCGGTGAAAGAGATCATTACCAGCTCCTGATTGGGAGCGGATAGCGGATAGCCGATAGCGGATAGCCGATAGCTGATAGCGAATAGCGGAATACCGTTTCGGCTTTCTTTTCGCGAAAGTATATAAAACTAAGGAACCGCTGATTAAATCGGGGTGCGTAGATTGGCGAGAAGATTTTTCGTCAGATGATGCATCTGAAATTTCATATATCTGTCCCTTACGGAAAGGATCCATACCTTATGCAACTGATCGACGCGCTTTTATCCCTTGAAACAGCCCACTCAACAGAGGATCGCTCTCTCAGCCCGCTTTATTCCAACTTCGGGCTATGTTTTGACGCGCGCACCGCCGGGCCCGCTCTGCTGCTGCATTACAACCGGGCGACCCGTGCGGTTTTTTCGCCGTTGTTTGCGTTTGACGCGCCCTGCGCGGCAAGCTCCGCATTCCTTTCCACGCGCTTTACCGGCGGCGCGGGCGCGTTTGAACTGTGTTACTACGGCACGGATGCGTTTGTGCTGCAGGGAGAGAACGCGTTGCCCGTGCGCATTTTCGGCCGGGCGGGCTGCGAAATGCAGGCGTGCTGGCCGGTGCCGGCCGGGGAAGATATGCTGCTGGTTCAGGGCTATTCCAAAAATGCGGATGACCGCGACCCGGACGCCTTTGTGCCGGTGCTTTGCGGCCTCAGGGTGATGAGAGGCACACTGAAGGCGGCGGACGGCGGCGCTGTGATCCTGCCGGATCAGGACGGCAGGCTGTATGCGGCCGCAGCGTTTGAGGTGCTGGAAATTTCCGCGCAGCGCCTGAAAGAAACGCTCCTGGCCGCGCCGATCGATCTTGACGGAGCAAAACGCGCCATGCGCCTCTGGGCGGAGGAATGTGCCGGCGGGCTGGAGCAGCTGCCTGCCGACCCGGCGGTGCGGCAAACGTTTCTCACGGCGGTTTCCGGGCTTTTGATGAACCTCACGAAAGCGCCGGGGAACCTGTCGCGCTGCGTTTCCGCTTTTCCCAGCCGGGGCGGTTATCCCACGCATTTTATGTGGGACAGTGCGTTTCAGAATCTGGCTTATGAGCTGATGAGCGAAAAAACAGCGGCCGATACGCTGCTGCAGCTTGCCTATGCCATCCGGCCGGATGGGAAGATCCCGCAGTTTTTGTGCTCCACCTGGGCAAGGCCTCACGACGCGCAGCCCGCGCTGCTGGGCTGGGCGGCGCAGCGCTATGTGGAACGCGTCGGCGTTCAAAAGGCGGGCGCGGCGTTTGTTCGGACAATGGCTTCGGCGCTGGCAAAGAACAACGAGTGGTGGCTGACGCAGCGCATCACAGAATTCGGCCTGATCGTTTGCCCGGACGGGCTGGAGACCGGGCAGGATGATTCCCCGCGCTTTGACCGCGGCCCCGTGCTGGCGGTGGATATGAACAGCTACCTGCTCTCCCAAATGCGCGCTGCGGCCTGTTTTTGCCGTCTGGCCGGCGATCATGCGGCTGCGGCGGACTGGGAAACGCGCGCCGACGCCTTTGCGGCGCGGATGGTGGAGCTGTTATATGATAAAGACAGAAACCTGTTTTTCGATGCGGATCCCGGAACGGGGGAACGCAGAACGCTTGTGACGCTTTCGTCGCTGATCCCGCTTTGGGCGGGCGTGCCGCTGCCGCAGGAGAAGATCCGGGCGATGATCGAAGGGTATTTGCTGAATGAGAACTATTTCTTCGGCAAGGTGCCGTTCCCGTGCGTAGCTTACTGCGAAACGGTTTATGAACCGGCGCATTGGTGGCGCGGCCCCACGTGGATGCCGGCGGCCTGGCTGATGCTGGAAACGCTGGAAAAATACGGCTATGCTTCCCAACGGGCGCTGGCGGCGCGGCGGCTGCTGCAGATTCTGCGGGAAGACGGCACGCTGCACGAGCTGTTTGATTCCGCCACCGGCAAAGGGCTCGGCTGCGACGAGCAGGGCTGGACGGCGGCGATTTTTATCCGCCTGACGCAGGAGGACGCTGCATCAGGAGAAAACAAAAGATAAAACGGAGGAAACCCGAATGGATTACAGAAAGTTTGGCGAAACATATTATTTGCGGCTGGATAAAGGCGATGAGATCATCGGCAGCGTTTTGGCGCTTTGCCGGAAAGAGCAGATCCGGTCGGCTGTTTTCAGCGGGATCGGCGGATGCAGCGAAGCACAGATACAAACCTTTTTGCCGGAGAGCGGCACGTTTGAAACGCAAACGGTTCGCGGTATGCTGGAGCTTGTTTCCTTAACGGGAAGCATTATTGCCGATGAGCAGGATGCGCTTTATCAGCACACGCACGCCGCGTTTTCTTACAAGGACGGCGAACAGCACCGCGTTGCGGCGGGGCACATCAAATCAATCACGGTTCTCTACACGGCGGAAATTGAACTCAGGCCCGTTGTCGGGGGCGTCATCCGCCGAAAATTCAACCCGGAAACCGGCACAGGTCTTTGGGATTTCCGGTGAGCGTAACGCCTGCCATAATTTCATCATTCCGCACGGTTCCCTTCTGCGCTTGTTCTGCGCAGGAGGGAG
>CADBPL010000091.1 GCA_902796535.1 Oscillospiraceae bacterium | reverse complement strand
TTAATTCTTAACTCTGATCTTGTCTTTCGCGACCCCTCCGGCTTCGCTTTGCTCAGCCACCTCCCCTTCCAGGGGAGGCAAGAAGTGTTGCCATTTGATCATGAGTAAAATAGGGCTCTTGGCTCTCCCCTCGGGAGAGCTGTCACGAAGTGACTGAGAGGGGAAAAACGAGCTGTCACGAAGTGACTGAGAGGGGAAACAGCTGCACGAAGTGACAGCCGCCGTAGGGAACGCCGCCCTCGGCGTTCCGCAAAATAAAGCTATCAAATTCAATGGAACGCCGGGGGCGGCGTTCCCTACAAACTGACCCGCACAGTGATCGAACCATCGACCGTTGTGCGGTTTTTATCGCCCTGCCAATGTGACCCAGCAGCATTTTGTGTTGTGGCGGTAGGCAATTCCTGTGTTCCGTACTGTGCCTGATCACCGTGCTGCAAATCATTCCGTTTCAAGCCAAACGGGGCCGAACAGCCCGCCTGATACGGAATCCTTCGCGTAGGTCAATTCGCCTTCAAAATACGGCGAAAGCTCCCTGACGCTCCATTGGTCAAAATAATCGGTGGCAGCGTACCAGTTGGCGGAGGTGTTTGTTACGATGATTTTCAACCGGTTCTCCTTTTTCAGCACCCCGGCCGGAACCGCAACGCGGTAAGGCGGCGCCAGCGCCGTTCCCAGATACCGGCCGTTGAGGTGAACGGCGGCTGTAAAGCGCACGTCGCCCAGCGTGAGCTGCCCGTTCGCGCCGGCCGCGTCGTCCGGCAGCGAAAAGGCCGTTTCATAAACGCCGCTGCCCGCATACGCCGCGCCGAATTGCGCCGCCCAGTCGCCGAGCTCAACGCGCTGAGCCGCTTCATCGTGAGCTTTGCATTCAAACCCGTTTTCGCCGCAGGTCAGCTCCCGCTCTTTGCGCAGCAGGAAGCCGCCCGAAAGAGCGAACCGCCTGCGGAACCGGCGCGGCTGCTGCGCGCGCAGATTTTGATCCGTCAACAGTATGGCCGCCGTTTCGCCCACGGCAAGCGTCAGCGTCAAAACGCCGTTTTCGGTTTCCGGGCGCTGCAGGCTGCCGCCTTCGAGGTTTAAGAGATAGCCGCTCGTTCCGGGCAGAGGAACGCGGTATTCGCCGCTTTCGCCGCCTTCCCGGAACAGCAGGAACAGGGATTCGGTTTCTGTTTTTCGGTGCATAACACGCAAACCGGCGCCCGCAATGGGGATCACCGGGTCGAGGTCATCGGGTAAGCCGTATGATACGCGGCCGCCGCCCTGCACGAACTGTTCCAGCACCTGCTGCGCAGCGGGCGGAACGGTGACGTTTTCGGGGAGGATCACGCAGCGGTAGGCCGCGAGGCCGAGCCGAAGGCAGCCCTCCTGCGCTCCTGCTGCCGATCGTATCACGTCGTCATCGATCAGATCAAAATCAATCAGCCTGTCTTCCAGCGCCCGGCCGAGCGCCTCGAACGCCTGCGCCGTTTGCTGCGCCCGAAGCCCGCTCTGGAAATCACCGATAGGATAATAAAGCGCCGTGTCACACACCCGCTCCCCCCAGGAAGACACAAAGGAAAGCCGCTCCATGTAACGGTTGAACTGTGCCAGACCGGCACAATAGGGCTGCTGCTCCGTGAAAACCGGCAGCTCCTGCGCCAGCAGCGCGCCCGTTCGCCCGAGGGGAAAGTTGAACAGGTTAAACACGTTGACGCCGCGCACCGCCAGATAGCCGACGGTGAACCGCATCTCGTCATAAGTCAGCCCAGGCCCCGCAACGCCGAAAACCTCCGCCATGGCCAGCCGTCCGCCGGTCTGCGCGGCGGCGGAGGAAGCGCAGCGCGGAAAAAAGCCGTTGCAGCCGTTCATTTCATTTTTGACTGTCACTTTGCTTTCGGGACGGATCTGGCGCCAGATCACGTCCACGCCCGGCAGATCAAAGCACCGCAGCGCGCGCAGCAGGTGAAAATTTCCGCCGCCGCGCAGGCAGCCGAGCGGCTCGTGATCCTTATCCAGATGCCCGGTAAAAACAAGATCATGCTCGTTTGCCCACTTTTTGCAGGGCAGCAGAAAATTTTCACAGAACATCCGGCTGCACAGATCATACCAGCGGGTCAGAACCGGCGCGGTATCCGGCGCCGCGGCTTTCCGCTTGGCAAGCAGCGGCAGATAGGGCAGGATCGGTTCGCCGTAAACGGCCTCATACCGCTCGGCAAGCGCCCGGTTGAACGGGCAGAGCGGCGCCTTGGGCTCATCGGTGAACACGGCGGTCACCGTCTGCCCGAGGGTGTTCTTTAACGCGGCGGCATACGGCTCATGCGTGAGTTTGATAAAGTACGCCGTCGCGTCGGGATCGAGCAGATCGGGGTAATCCGAAGCCGAGCCGATCTGTCGACCGATGCTGTATTCGGTCACGACCGTATCCGCGGCAAAGCGGTACGGTTCTTCGATCAGCTCTTCTTCGCGGATAAATGCGGCCAGCACGTCCGGGGAGGAGGGGCGGTAGGCTTCACCGGCCGGAAAGAAGCGTTCACAAAAAGTCAAAACCTGACGGGCGTATTCGGGATGATCCCGCAGAACGCGGCCGCACGCGCCGCCGGAGGGCCAGCCGCCCTCGTCATAGAGCCAGCAGCGCATGCCGCGCGCGCCGGCCTGCTCAATGGCGTAGGCGCACAAATCGAAAAAAGCCGGAGAAAGATAATCCGGCTGAAGATTGGTCGGCATACTCTCCGGCCGAAACGCCTTCGGTTCCGCCAGAATGTAAAAGGCGCGGATCCCCAGACGCTGCATCTCATCCAGTTGCTCGTCGATCAGCGCGCGTGTGCACACGTCGTTCCACACCCAGATATAAACCGGCGCGTGGGACAAGTCGGGGAAAGCAAAGCGCTTCGGATTGAATTGTTGATTGTCATTCTTCATAGAATCACCTTAAACAGTTTTGTCATAGCGGCCCTGCTTTTTCAACTGATCGGCAAAGAGCCTGAGCATCACGACCATGATAATATAAAGCGCGGCCAGCAGGATCGGATAGGCCCGCATCCCTGCCGTTGTGCTGAGGAGGCTGACCAGCGGCGGGGCGAGCATGACGCCGATGTAGGCAAAGGCGATCTGCGAGCCCATAATGGATTGCGACGCCCCGGTGCCGAAATTGTGCGGCGTTAAATGGATCAGGTTCGGATAGATCGACCCGTTGCCCAGCCCCACAAGGAACAGCCCGACCACCGAGGCCGCGCCGGGCAGCGGCAGCAGGATGAGAACAACGGCTGGGGCGATCACGGCCGCGCCGATGCCGATGCGCCGCCACGTTTTGATTTTTTCGGAGAGAACGCCGGAAACAAAGCGCCCCAGCGACATGCCCGCGTAATAGATCGTCAGCGCCAGCGCGCCATGTTTGGCGTCAAACCCCTTTTCACTCACCAGATAAGAGCTGCCCCAGACTCCGCAGGCATACTCGATCGCGTTCGTGGCCAGCATGATGACCCAAACCAGCCGCACTTCTTTGCGCCTGATCATTTGCGGCAGCGTGAGGTTGACGGCCGGTTCTTCTTCGGCCGATTCGGCAGCGCCGCCCTTTTGCCACAGCGGAACGGATAAAACCAGCAGCAGCGTGATCGCCGCCTGCACGAAAAACGCATAGCGGTAACCGCTGCGCCAGCCCACGCGATCCAGCGCCATGGCCATCAGATAGGGGCTGAGCGTAACGCCGACGCCGTAGAAGCAGTGGAGAAAATTCATGTGACCGGCCTTAAAATGAAGCGCCACATAATGATTCAGACCGGCGTCGATCGCGCCGGCGCCAAGCCCCAGCAGCACGGCAAGCGGGATCATAACCCCCAAATAAGGCGCTGCGGAAAAGCCGATGAGCGCCGCGGCCGTCATGGCCGTGCTGATTGCCGTGGTTTTTGCCGTGCCCAGCTTGTTGAGCACACGCGCGCTGAACAGGCTGGAAAGCACCGTGCAGCCGGAAATCAGGATCGTGAGAATACTCACCGCTTCCAGCGGCACGTTCAATTCTCTGTGCATCGCGGGCCAGGCCGAGCCGATCAGCGAATCCGGCACGCCCAGACCGATAAACGCAATGTAAATCACGACCAGCAAAAACACGTAATGCAGCTTTGCTCTGCCTGCGTTTTCCGTTTTTTGGTTTTGTTTTGACTTCATAACCCATTCTCCGTCAGCCGCGCTGAACCGGCGGCCTTTTTCTTTTCAGTATAGCACGCCCTTTGGGCTTCTTCAACACCGGATGGGAACAAACCGTTTCAGGGGGGGCATAACACCAAAAGCGGCGGGAAATCGGATAAACCGAGCTCCTGCCGCCTGTTTCGCTTTTGTTTATGAATCACCAGACAAAATCGGTGAAGGTCTCGGTGCTGACGATGTTGTTGACGCTTATATCACCGAGAACGCTTACCGACGCCTTTACGTCTGCCGCAGCGGAAAACTCGCAGCGGACGATCCTGTTCGTTTCGGCGTCCACTCTTGCGGTTACATAGCCGCTGTGATAATTCATGGAAACGTTCTTTATGCCGGGGATGGATTCTGCGCTTGACACTGTGACCACTGACATGCACCTGCCGTAAGAGGAGGCTTCGCCGGGCTCGGGATTCGTTTCGTTCCCCAGTTCAACGCGGATATCGTAATACTTGCCGTCCTGTTTGATGGAGTATTTTTTAACATCGCTCTCCCGGAGCTTGCTCGACCAGCTGTAACCTGCGGCGGGGAAAACGTCAGTGTAATCGGTGCCCTTGGCATAAGTTTTGGTCTCGTTCTGCCTGATGATGTTGCTCAGCCATCCGGGCAGGCCGGAAATATCGCCGGCGGCGTCTCGCTTATAAACCTTTTTTAAGCCGGGGCGGTTGGCTTTGACGGCGTTGAGCGCATCGTTGAGGTAAGCAATGACCTCAGCTTTGGTTTGGGGCGCGCTTGATTCCGCTTCGGTTTCCTCCTGCGTGGTGGTTTCAGCCTGCGTGAGCGTTTCTTCTGCGCTGGTTTCTTCCGCGGCTTGCGCGCTGGTTTCTTCTGTGGCTTCCGTGCCGGTTTCTTCCGATGCTTCTTCGCCGGTTTCTTCCGTAACGGGCGCTTCGGTTTCCTCCGGTGCGGTTTCCTGCGCCGTTATTTCAACGGCCGATGTTTCTGTCGGTTCGGGGGCGGGGGCGTCTTTTCCGCAAGAGGCAAACGAAAAAAGAAGCACAAGAGCCGATACGAGCGCGATCAGTTTTTTGACATGACAATTCATAAGACTTTCCTCCTCAAATGAGTAAGATAACGATCCGACGAAGCGCCTGAACGGTCTGCCGCCTTGGATCGTTATTTATTATACAATGTCTTTCCGTGTTTTTCAATAGATTTTCTGCGGGCGGGCTGCCGCATCGGTTTGGCGGGAAGGGTTCCTGCCGCGGAACAGGTGCGGTTTCATGCGCGAATAAACAGAAATAATGATTGCAATCTTTTCAGAATTTTTATATAATACTGTTTGAACGAAAAAAAACGGGGGTTGGGTATGCCGAAAAAAAGTGTCAGAGAAATGACAAAGCTGGAACGAATGCGGCACTCGCTGTCGAACCGTGTGTTCCGCTCTGTGCTTCTCGGTTCCGTATTGCTCGGCGTGATCTGCCTGCTGATCGGGCTTGGCTTATATACCGCAGCCACGGCAAGCCGGGATATTTCGACCGCGTTCCATCTGTCGCAAAACGCCCGCGCCATTTTAGCCAAAACGGTTGATACCGAAGCCCTTTCGCGCGAGGTCATGACGCGGTACCATTCGCTGTCGGATCAGGAAAGGGCCGATCCTTACAGCGACGCCTATGCCGCCCGTTTTGCGGATATTTACGAGCGCGAGGACTATAAGACGATCTCCTCCGTTTTGTCTGATTTCAAGGAATCCAGCGAAGTGTTTGCGATCTATCTTGCGATGTATGATGAAAAAACCGACGCGATCGTCTATATCGTCGACCCAGAATCCGATCCCGAGCTGCACTGCAGCCCCGGCGAATGGGAGAAGGTTGACCATGAGGAAACTGAAAAATTCCTGCATTGGGACGGCAGCGGAATGCTCTATGAGATCGCCGACACGGAGCTTTACGGCTGGATATCCACCTCCGGCGTTCCCATCAAGACCGATTCGGGCGAGGTGACCGGCTTCATCCTTTCCGACATAACCCTTGACGATGTGGTTTCCGGCATCTGGAAATTCGTTGTTCAGTTTGCCGTCGGGGTGTTGATCGCCATTATTCTGTTCAGCATTCTGTTCCTGCGCCGCATGAAAAAAACGGTCGTGGAACCGCTCAACGCCATTGCCCAAGCCGCACAGCAATATACGGCGGACAAAACGGCGGGGTTGCATAACACCGGGCATTTTGCTTCCCTTGCCATTCATACGGGGGACGAGATCGAGAATCTCGCCCTGACGGTAACGGATATGGAGTATGATCTGGCGGATTACGAAAAGAACCTCACGCAGTTCACCGCCGAAAAGCAGCGCATTCAAACCGAGCTGACGCTTGCCAATAAAATTCAGGCGGATATGCTGCCCAACCTTTTCCCGGCGTTCCCCGAACGCGATGAATTCAATATCTATGCTTCTATGACGCCGGCCAAAGAGGTTGGCGGCGACTTCTATGATTTCTTTATGATCGACGACGACCATCTGGCGCTGGTGATGGCGGACGTGTCCGGCAAAGGCGTTCCCGCAGCGCTCTTTATGATGATGACCATGATCATGATCCAGAATCAGGCGCAAACCGGCAAAACGCCCAAAGAGGTGCTGACGTCAGTCAACGACCAGATCTGCAGGAACAACCGGGAGCAGATGTTTGTTACCGTTTGGCTCGGCATTCTGGAAATTTCCACAGGGAAGCTCATTGCGTCGAACGCAGGCCATGAAAAACCGATCGTCAAACACCCGGAGGGAAATTATGAGATGGTCGCGGATAAGCACGGCTTTGTCATCGGCGCAATGGAAGGGTTTGAGTATCGGGATTATGAATTGCAGCTGCAGCCCGGCTCCAGACTGTTCCTTTACACGGACGGGCTTATGGAGGCGACTGACGAGGCCAACGCTCTGTTTGGCAGTGAGCGGACGTTGGAAACGCTCAACCGTGCCGGGGACGCTTCACCAAAGGCGCTTTTGGAATTTGTCAAAAGCGAGGTCGAACGTTTTGCGGGCGGCGCGCCGCAGTTCGACGATCTGACCATGCTGTGCCTGACGTATAACGGAACGGTACAGCCGGACGGCGCGATCACGAACGATCAGGATTAAGCAAGACGTGCGCAGCAAATTGTGCGGTGCTGCCTGACAGAAGGATCGGGCGCGCATTGTCAATTGACGGTCGGCAGGCGTTCTGTCGGGCAGGAAACACATTCAAGACGGGAGAGGATTCAAATGAAAGGTTTTGAAGAATACAGCAAACACATCCGCAGCACACCCAAAGAAATCGGGCGTGAGTATTTTTTGCCGTTGCTTGCGGAATTCGGCATTCTGATCTTATGTATGTTCTCATTTTCTTTATTTGTGAAGTTAGGTCACATGATCCAGGAGCCGTCTCTGGTTGGCGATGATCTGACCAGTCCGACCGTGGGAAGGCTGGCGTTTGGCCTGTTCGTGCTGGTGCTGTGGCTCGTTTTTTCCTGGCTCGCGTCGAACGCAGCGAAGAAAGACAAGCATTATTCTTCATCGTTTTTGGGCTTTGCGGCGGGCATCCTGCTTTGGCAGTTCATCGGTGAAATCTCTTGGCATTATTCGATCGGCGGCGTGCATTTCGTTCCGTTTGAAAGCG
>CADBPL010000090.1 GCA_902796535.1 Oscillospiraceae bacterium | reverse complement strand
GCTTGAGCTGCAGCCCGAAGCCGAACACCTGCGTGCCCTCCTCCAGCTCAAGCTCGAGCACGAAGCCGCGGCTCGTCTGGCGGCAGGAAAAATCGGATTCGCAAAAGGAAACCGGCGTTTCATTGTAGTTAAAACCGTCGCAGTACAAAGACGGCACAAGCTTTTCCGGCCTTCCGAAGGTGAATTTTTTCATATTTTAACCCCATAAATCAGTTTTGCTCAACGGATGAAAATAACGGATGAGCGCTTTTATTGTAGCACGACGGCTCTCATTCTTCAAGAGATATTAATGACAGTTTTTTTCTGCCTTTCTGCCATGCTTCTCTCAAGTTTGCGATATATCCCACACGATTTATCGCAATTTTCTGTAAACTTTTAGCGATATATCGTGAAAGGAAGGATGGTTATGACCACAAAGGAGGCTATTGCCACAAGGATCATTCAAATCTGCACGCAGCGCGGTATGGCGATCAATGCGCTTGCCAATATCTCAGGCGTCTCTCCGTCCACGGTCTACAGTATGCTGAATGAAAAAAGCCGGAATCCCGGCGTTGTTTCAATCAAAAAGCTGTGCGACGGTTGGGAAATCAGCCTGCGTGAATTTTTTGATTCGCCTTTGTTTGACGGTCTGGAACAGGAAATACGCTAGCAAAAATCACACAAAGCAAAACACACCGCGATGCAATTGGACCATCATCCTTGCACCGCGGTTTTCCTTTGTGCCGATTATTTCAAAAAGAATTGCAGCAACCGTTCTTTGTAATCCGGCGCCGTGTCGAAGGCGGCGTGCCCGAACCCCTCATACAGGCAGGATTCAAACAGCGGCTCCTTTGTGCGTCCGTCGACCAGCTCACGGAAGGCGTTTTCGCCAAGCACCGCGTCATCCGCCGCGCCGAGCACCAGCACGGGGCATTGCAGCTCATTGAGCCGGTCGGCCGCGTCAAAGCCCTTTGTGCCCTGCGCCAACATGATAAAGCGCTGCAGCTCCGCTTTGGTCACCGTTTGGGCGGCGGCGACCAGCGCGCTGCGGAATTGCGCAAAAACAGCGGGCGGATAGAGTTTTTCGCCAAAGGCAAGATACAGCCCGGCCGCGTCGTTTTGCTCCGCCAACTCGATCCACTGCGCCAACACGCGGTATTGCGCTTCGCCCACGCGGGCAGCAGCCGACCCGAGCGCCAGCTTGCGCACCAGCTCCGGATGCTCCAGCGCGATCTCCAGCGCGATCATGCCGCCCTGCGACGCGCCAAAGAGATCGACCTCGCGCAGCCCCAGCGTTTGCATCACCTCGGCCGTGTCCCGCGCCATATCGCCGATGCCGTATGCTTCGGGCAGCGACGTGCGGCGGTCAAAAACAGTAACCGTAAAATCCTTCGCCAGCGGTTCATAGGCGCTTGCCACCGCGTCGGCCGATTCCATCACGCTCTGCACGCTCAGCCCGGGCAGAATGACCAGTTGCCTTGCCCCTGTTCCGAACTGAAAATACCGCATCAAAAAAGTGTTTGTTGAAACTGTTCGTATCACCGTTTTTTCTGTCATGCTGTTCCTCCCCCTTCGACCGGCGTCAGGTGGATTCCGTGTTCCGCTCCACGCTGCGAACGCGCCGGAAAGCGGTCTTTTTCGGCTCTGCTTGGCGTGCGTTTATTCCGCAGAATGGAGAAACCCTTTTGTGGGCAGCTGTTGGGCTTCGTCGAGCTTGGCCTCAAATTCCTCAACCGGGATCGGGCGGGAGAAATAATAGCCCTGGAAAAGGCGGCAGCCCACGGCAATGAGCGATTTCAGCTGGGCTTCCGTTTCAACGCCCTCGGTTACAACGCCCATGTTCAGCGCGTTCGCCATGCTGACGATCGATTCCAGAATGATCCAACTGCGCTGTCTGGTTTCAACCTCATGCAGCAGACTCTTATCGATTTTAAGCGCATCCACATGGATATCCTTCAAAAGCCCCAGCGAGGAATAGCCTTCTCCGAAATCGTCCATCTCCACAAGGAAGCCCTTCTTGCGCAGCTTCGCAATCACCGCATTGCTTTGCAGCGGATCCTCCAGCAGCGCCGTTTCCGTAATTTCCAGCATCAGCCGACTGGCCGGCACACGGTATCGATCGACCAGCTCCGTGAGGATCTGGTAGATATCCAGATTGTAAAGATCCTTGGCGGACATATTGACCGAAATCACGAGATTCTGTTTTTCTGTTCCGTTCCATGCGCTCAGCTGCTTCACGGCGCATTCCCAAATGTAGCGATCCAGCCTGTGGATCAGCCCGGCGCGTTCGAGCGTTTCAACGAATTCGCCCGGCATGGTCACGCGCCCGTCCGGCCGCAGCCAGCGCACAAGCGCCTCCGCGCCGAAGATCTGACCGTCTTCATACACCAGCGGCTGAAGGTACATTTTGAACTGCTCTTCCTTCAGCGCGGTTTCAAAGCCGCTGATCACCTGCTGTTCAAGCAGACTCTTCTGCATCATGTTGGCATTGAAGCAGGCAACGGTTTCTCTCATATCCCCATGGATCGTGCGCAAAGCGATGTTGGCGCGGTCGCACATGACGGAAACAGGAACCGACGGATCCTCCACCTCATACACGCCGAAATGAACGCACAGCGTGTAAAGCCCGCTGCTGAATTCCTTTGCCATTTTTTTCGCAATGTCAAGCAGCTGCTCTTCCCGGTATTTGCTGCGCGGCAAAAACAGCGCGAACTGATCGCCGCCCAAACGGCCGCACAAGCCATCTGCCTGCTTTGCGACCTGCTGCAGCAATTCGGCGTTGCGGGCAATGACCTCATTGCCGCGCTGCACGCCGAACAGCGTGTTGACAAGCCTGAAATCCAGAATATTGCTGACGATCATGACCCAGCCCGACGCGGAATGCTTCAGGATCAATTCCCCGGCCAGCTCGGAGAAGGAACCGGCATAGAGTACTTTTGTCAGGCTGTCATGCTGCGCACGGTATTGTTCAGCCTGAGGGCTTAAGCTCTCAGCGGCTCTGTCATTGGCCTGCTCCTTGTTTGTCGCTTCGTTTTCAATGCTGACCATCTCAACGACCGCGTCGCAGGCGCCGCCGTCAGGCAGCTTGAGCCTGACCGGGTTGGAGAGAATATGGTAAACCTTGCCGCCAAACGCTTCCTCCTTTTTCTGTTGGCGGCCGGTCTGGCACGCAAGGGAACTGGTGCAGTTGAGGCACTTCTGATCGGAATTCCAGATGCCGTAGCAGCGCTCTTTTCGGCTGATCTTTCCGTCGTTGTTCACCGAAAGAACGCGGCATTCGATCGGATCCACGATCCGGATCAGATCATACTCTCCCGAAACGGAGGACAAAAACGCTTTCATTTCTTTCCCTGTGTATTCCGCCGCGCTGGCCGCCGTTTGGTTCTGTTCGGCCCGTTTTCTCTGTTCCGCCACTCTGAGTTTGGTGCGCGCCCGTTCCCGCTTGGCGTCGTACATTTTCTGATCCGCCTCTAAAAACAGATCGCGCAGATTCTTCGTTTCGTCTAAAACCGCGTGAACAATGCCGAAGGAATACTCGACCGCAATCTCCTGACCGCCTATTTCAAGCACAGGCCGGTTATTAAGGATCACGTTCCGCTTTGTTTCAAATTCCTCTTCTGACAGATCGGGCATGATCACTAAGAATTCATCGCCGCCGTAACGGTAGCAATTTTCCGCGCCGAAGGTGTCGATCAACAGTGTGCCGGTTTTGATCAAGGCCTGATCTCCCGCTTCATGGCCATAGATGTCGTTGATCTGCTTAAAGCCGTCCAGATCTAAAAACATGACCGTAAGCTCACAGTTACGATAGGAATCGTAATTGTCGCGCAGCGCCATTCTGTTTTGAGCGCCCGTCAGCGCGTCGGTTTGGGACAGGACCTTGAGTTTCCCGTTTTCGCGGTTAAGCTCCTCCAACAGACGGTTATAGGCGCGCGCCAGATAGCGAAACTCATTCGAGCCCTTGATCTGGATCAAGCGATCGTCTTTGACGCGCTTGACCGCCTTCAAAACGGGTTGGATGCCCAGACGGAGCGTCAGCAAGATCAGCGAAAGCATTACGAGCACCTGAAGCACAACAACCAGGCGCACGAAGCTCAGTTCCTTTTGCAGTTCGCTGAAGGCGGCGTCTTCCCGGTCATGCGTCAGCTGTTCCAGCGCGTCAATGCTCTGCTTCATGTTGGCGCGGATTCTTTCCTTTTGTGTGTAATATTCGTCGTCCTGCACCATTTTGAGAGCAAAAACCATCTTTTCGTGCGAAGACAGCGCCGCGTCCGCCGCGGTAAGGGTCACGCGCCTGAGCTGTTCAGGATAATCCGTGTATCCCTTTGCCTCGATCACAAGGCGCATGGCATAGTATTCCCGATCCATCAGCGCCACAGAATCCTCCAGCGCCTTCTGGAGCCGTGAAAACGCTTCATCCGCACCCGCGTCGACACGCATTTTTTGAACAGCGTCTTCACGGCGGTTGGTTTCAAACGCCTCGGTGAAATACTCATTCAAAAAGCGCATATCGCCGTCAACGGTAAAGCGCTGCACTTTTTCCGTGAGATAATCGGACGCGTCCATCAGCTCATGGGCGGCGTTTTCCATTTTGATATGATCGTTCGTTGCCTGCATCACCGCGCGGAAGGTGGACACCAGACCATAGGTCGTGTAAAAAAACAACCCCGTTACGATCAGGAGGCCGACGACGACCCAAGCGTAAACCGCGCGGAGCGATACGCCGTCTCTCTGCTTTTTTTGCTTCTCTTGTTTCTGCTGCTTTAGAGCCATATCGGATACCTCGTTCTTGTGTCCGCTCACACATTTTCCGCGGTTCTGTTTGGCCGCGGCTGACCTGCGCTGAAAAAGCACTGCATATAGATATACAGATAATTATAATAACATAATGTGCCTTGCTTTTCTACCCCTTGCCGGCAAAAAAAGCAATTTTTCTCTGTGCAGTTTC
>CADBPL010000089.1 GCA_902796535.1 Oscillospiraceae bacterium | reverse complement strand
CTCGGCCTGCTCATTACCGATGATAACCTGAAAGCTACCGCGGAATTAGCCGACCCGGCCTTCGTCTCAGCCGCTCACTTCTATAACGGCGGCATGGCGAGCTTCGGCAATGGGTATTATCCGGTCGCGGAGACCTTCGATATCGGCACGAGCGATGCTTTTAAAGCCGGCGTTCGTTTTGCCGCGGCTGCGATCCAGCTCAACCACGTCGGTTCCGGCGACACGATTTCGAGCCTGTCGGCACCCGGCGAATTGGGAACCTATGGCTCGGCAAGACTGAGCGCGATGGGCGACCTCGGCATTTACGTCGACTCCGAAGGCGGCACGACCGGCGGAGCGGTCGACAGGGTCAGCTTTGACACCACTTCCATGCGCCTGACCAGACAGGTCACCGGCGGTTATGCGGCTGCGGCTGCCGTGACCGGCACCGTTTCCTACAGCATGATCTTGCCGATGGCTAACAACTATCTGGTGCGTACCGTGAGCAACGTCAAGCTGCAAAAGGCATTCAAGCTCTGCTATGAGTTTGTGAACGCTTCCGGCCAGAATGTTCTTGACGAAGGGGATCGGTCGATCATCACCGTAAAGAACGTGGTCGACAACGGCGACCTGATCACGACCGGCCTGACGCAGATCACCGGTTCCGGTCAGAACATGGTCACCACGGGTCAGATTTGCGGCAACGTGATCATTGCGCCGAACGGCAACGTATACAGTCTGGATGGTTATTGCCAGCCCGGCTCCGGCGATAAGGTCAGTTCCGTGACCATTCGTCCGGCCTATCTTGACGGCAACAACAAGGTCGTCAGTAACGTTACGGTGACCCCGAGCGGCGCCACCAGCAGCTTTAACGTTACGAGCGCGATCGTTGATGCGGGCGGCAGCATGATCTCGATCGGCGCAGCAGAACACGTCAACCATATTCAATATGATTACCTGCTCGTTACGGTTGAGATGACCGCGCCCGATTGGGGCCTGCAGCGCACTGGCGGCAACTGGATCTTTGACACGGTCAGTCAGGGCAGCTGAATGAATTGAACAAACGGTGGAGCGGAATCTTTCCGCTCCACCGATCCCAACAACAAACCATGGAGGGTTTACAGATGAAGAAAAAAGAAGATAGCAGTTTCCAGCTTCTTTTTACGGCTTTGGTGCTGGTTATTATCGCCATCGGCGGTACCCTTGCATGGTTTGCGCATAACTCCACCTCATCGGTCGATCAGCTCGCCGCGTCCATCACAGCGCCGACGGACGATCATGATGATGACGGTGAACCGCTTTTCTATTGTCTCGAGGGAGAGGACTTCTCTCAATATGACGGGGATCTCAACTTTGTGCCCGGCATGAAAGCGCTGTTCCGTGTTGAGATCACGCCGGGGCATAATGCCCACATTAAACTTGTTATGGATGAAGAGCCGGCTCTTGGCGACGTGATGAAGATCCGCTTTTATGACAGCTGGTCGTCTAACACGCCTTACCCGAGTGCGAGCAGCATCACGGATGTGTTCAACGATGAATTGACCGAGGATGCAAACGCAAACGAATATGTGATCACGCATTCGATCACGGCGGCTGACAATACGGGTTACGCTTACTTCTTCCTCTATATGGATTCCAGCGCCGGCAACAGCTATATGGATCAGAACTTTGACTTTATCGTCAGAGTAACAGAAACGTAAGGCAACACCGCACAAATTGCGGCGCACGCCTTGTTTGAAGCTTATTCCGTCATTCTGCACAGCTTTTCCCTGTAAACCGACCGGTTGACATCGTCAAATCTGTACAGTAATCTTACGGCACAATCCGCGCACCCCGATTGTGCGGTGCTGCCTTAAAACAATCCGGTCAAAGAGGACGCCATGAAAAAAACGATATCAACACTCCTGAACATCTTAACAATCGTCGTGGTGGTTGCACTGGCCGCTTTGATCGTGCTGGTTTCGGTCAACACGAAACACGGCAAGGTCACAACCGTTTTCGGCTATTCTTTTTTGGTGGTTCAAACGGGCAGTATGGAACCGCTCTATCCCGAAAAATCAGCGGTCATCGCCCGGCGTGTCGATCCGTCCGAATTAAAAGTCGGTGATATCATCAGCTTTTATTCTTCCGATCCGACCCTCAAGCGCAACGTTGTGACCCACCGCATTAAAGAAATTAAAACAGAAGATTCGTCCATTCGTTTCCTCACCAAGGGCGACGCGAATGTGTTAGATGATAAATACGATGTGCCGGCGTCCGACGTGGTCGGTAAGGTGATCGGCAAAAGCAAAGTGTTTTCCTTTCTGGGCAGAGTCAAGCAGGATCCGAGGCTGTTCTTTGTTATCATTGTTCTGCCGATCTGTGCCCTGATCACCTGGGAGATCGTCGGCTTTTCCAAGAAAGCGAAGGCCCCCGAACATGAAAAAAAAGATTCTTAACTTTTGTTTTGTGCTTGTTACGGCGCTGCTTTTGTTCCTTTGCGCCGCCGTGTGGGCGCCGCGCCTGTTCGGGTTTTCCTCATACTATGTGCTGACCGACAGCATGAAGCCCTCCATCCCGCGCGGGAGCATGGTGTATGCCAGGCCGATCGCGTTCCGTGACATCAAAGAGGGCGATGTGCTCGTTTTTGAAAACAGCTTTCACAAAAAGAATTTTGTTCACCGCGTGGTTCGCGTTTCCGATAACAGAGAGTGGATCTTCACCAAGGGCGACAATAATGACGTTGCCGACCCGCTTCCGACCGAGTATTCCTACTGTAAGGGCATTGTCAGGTTCCATCTGCCGCTGGTCGGTTTTCCGGCGCAGTTCCTTCACTCAACGGTGGGCAAGGCCGTGATTGCGGCAGGTTATTGCCTTTGGGCCGCAATTGAATTGGAGCGGTTGCGGGCCGCCAAAAAGAAGAAAGAGGTGTGCGCATGAAAAAAAGATTGGTTCTTTTTACCCTGTCTTTGCTGTTGATCGTCGGCATGCTCAGCGCAGGGAATGCTTACGCGTGGTTTTCCACCCTGCAGGGTGGTTCGCAGGACGTGAACCGCATTAAGTCCGGCAAGATCGATTATTCGCTTGGCGGCGGCTCCTTCAGCGCTGCCGACGGCGAGCCGATCTACCCGGAGGAGAGCCTGCTGAGCGGAACGATCTCGCTTAGCAACGCCTCCAACATTCCGACGAAGCTGCGCGTGAAGGTCGAATACTCCATTGGCAGTGAAAGCGGGTATTGGACCTCCAACACGGACTGCCCCTTGCATGTGGACTTAGCAGGCAATAACTGGAACCCTTCCGGCGATTATCTGGTTTACAACGGCACGGTTAACCCGGATCAGGATGTTGATTTGTTCAGCGATATGTGCGTCAGCGGCGACAACACCGATGATGATATCGAAGGAGAAAGTGTTACGATCACAGTTACCTATGAGGCTGAACAGCGCCAGTTTAAGGACGGTTGGGGTTAATTGTAAGATGTCGAAGATATTCCGCATTGTTTACAACTTTTTCGCCATTCTCATCGTTCTGTTTTTTCTGTTCACTGCGGTAGTCGCTGTCAGCGGCACAAAGGTTTACGCCGTGGCGACGGGGAGCATGGAGCCGACCATACCCGACGGTTCGGTCGTGTTTGTCCGCCCGCGGGCGGCCTATGAGGTCGGCGATGTTATCACAGCTTTTCTGGAAGGTCAGCAGACCTATACGCATCGCATCGTCAAAATTGACGGTGAGCGCATCTACACCAAGGGCGACGCCAACGGTGACGTTGATCCGACGCCCACCAAACTCAGCCGCATCGTCGGCAAGGTGGTTTTCCATCTGCCGCTGCTCGGGCTTCTTTCATTGAAGCTGAGCGTGCCCGTCCTGATCATCGCGTTCGCAGCCATACTGGTCGTGCTGATTCTGGTTCGGTTTATTGTGGCTCAAAAACAAAAACGCAGGGGAGATCATGCTGATGAAAAGAATCAATAAGCGCAGTGTCTTGACCGCTGTTCTGGCGCTCATGCTGGTGCTCTCATTCGGTTTTTACACCGGCCTGAGCCCCACCACGGCGTGGTTCAGCGATTCCGGCAGCACATCGGGGGAATTCGACATCGGCACGTTCGATGTTTCTTCCGAAGCCTATGTTCATGAGGATATGACGCTGCATTTTGACGTGACGACCAAGCTCAGCGAAGCGCTGGAAACGCAGGCTTCCGACGCCGCCACGCGGAATAAAGAGTTTGAATACGCTGTGCAGTATATTTATCTGACCCTTGAAAACGGCGTGGAGCCGAGCAGAACCGGCGCCGATTATCTGGATGCGCTGGTGAATCTCGAAATCGACTCCGACGCCACCGACGACGGCTTGCGTTACTTTTGCTTTGCCCTGGATTCCACCGATGTATCAAATGACGGTTACTATAACAAAGTGACCAGCGACAATAACGGCACGTTTACCACCAACGGCGGTCTTTCATCCAAGATCCAAACCTATTGTACCGCGAAAGGCATCAGCACGGACGCCGATCTGCTGGACGAGATGACCGACAATGAGCTTCGCGTTGAACACGGCGATTCGGTCAATATCTGCATGGCGCTTTGGGTGGATCACGGCGACAGCGGCGTTGTTGACACGACTTTCCCCATCACGATCACCGTGACCTCGACGCAGGCTATGGCGGAATGATCGATCAGGAGGAACGACAATGAAAGAAAAAACTACACGTTCCCAAAAAAGAGCATGGAACCCGATTCTGGTGCTTGTGTTGTTCCTTTGCGCCATTTTCGGGCTGGTAGCTTTGACTTATTCCTGGCTGACGGATTCGGACGGCGTTGCGCCGACCGATGAAAACGACGTGTCCTATTCCAACGCCGAGATCGGGAATTTTTCCTATACGGTTGAGTATTCGTTTGACAACGGAAGCACTTGGAACAGCGCTTCCACCGTCGGTCAATACGGCGTGGATGTGGATTACCGCCATCTTGAGCCGGGCGATGCTGTTCCCGCCAATCACATCAGCAAACTGAGCTTCCGCGTGAAGCAAAACGGCGATATGAAATCGGCGGTTCGCGTCAAGTTCTTCTATCAGTGGTTCAACAGTGAGGATTCATCTGCGGCAGCGGGCGAGCGGCGTTCGGCGCAGGGCCCGGTCGTCACGTTGACCCCTGTGTTGGGCAGCAACAGCCCGTGGCAAACGAGTCAGAGCGCTGACGGATTCTATTATTACTATGCCAACAATTCTTACGTTTTCCCGCGGCGCAGCAACGGCAATGACGCGTATGTTACCATCTGCAACGGGTTCACCGTTTCTCCTGACCCGATCTATGCGGATGCGCAGCTGAGAGTTGTCGCCTTTGTTGACGGGGTTCAGTTTAACCGTTACCGTGAGGTGTGGGAAGTCAGCACAATTCCACCAAACAATTGAGTAGGTGTCTGTAATGGCAAACAAGCATAAAAAAAGTGACGCGGCAGCCAACCAAAAGGCTGCCGCCGCATATATGAGCAAAAAAACCACGCCGGTGCAAAAGGCGCAGCCGCACAAGGCCGCGCCGCAAGCGGAGCCGACGGAAGAAAACAAGGTCGAGGCAGTTTCGGCCGGGGTACAGCCGGCGGAACCGATGCCGCAGCAGGCTGCTCAGGCCGGGCCAAAACCCGTGCGCAAGAGCAAGAGCAAGCCGCGCGCCAAGCGCAAAAAAGAGCCGTTGAAGCTCAGCGACCTGCGGTGGGACCGTATTTTTGCGGTGGTGCTTGTTTTTTGCATTCTGGTTGCGGGCGTGGTCGCGCTGGCTTTCTGGCTTTCGACCCGCTTCACGGTTAAAACGGAGTATGTGCCCGAATACCGCGGCACCAATTGTTCCGCCAGTGAACTGTATGAGATCAAAGAGGAGGCGGCGGAGCAAAGCCGTCTGGCTGCCAAAATGAAGCGCAAGGGCGACGTGAAGCTGTTTGAATACTACGCCGCCGATGAGCTGATCATTCCCGACAAGGGCGAGACCGGCTGGCTGAACCTGTCCAACGCGTTCAACAACAAATACGTTTTGATGGCGACCATTGTGGATGAAGCCGGCAACATCTGCGCGCGCTCAAGGGGCGTTCCCGCCGGTTACACGCTCGGCGAGATCGGCGTTGATTATATGGTTCCCTACGGCACGCACAAAATGCATCTTGTCGTCAGCGCTTATGATATCAAAACGCGCAAGCTGGTCGGCGTTCAGTATTCGGCTTTGACGGTGCAGATCGGAACGGAAGAGGAAATGACCGATGGCTAAAGCTCAGAAAAAAAAGGAAAAAGGCGCTTCTTCCGTCACCAACTTCAAACAGGTGGCGATTCTGGCTGCTGCCAGCGTCGTTTTTCTGTCGCTTGCGGTCTGGATGCTGGCGCAAATGGGCTTTTTTCACATGATCGCAGGGCTGGCGATCCCGAAGGCGACGCCGTTTCAGGGCGTGATTTCGGAGGAAAACCAGATCACCGACGTACCGGACGGTCAGCTGCGGTTCCGCCTGAACGATGATATTGTTTTCAAAAATTCTTACGGCAAGGGCACGCTGATGTTTGAAAACCCGAAAACCAGCGCTTACGTGCTGGAGTTCAGCATTTACCGGCCGAGCGACCGCACCAGCGCCATTTATGTTTCGCCAAAGCTTCAGCCTGGCGAATGCCTGATCAACGACAAATTGGACAAGCCCCAGAAAAAGGGCCTTTACCCCTGCATCTGCATCGTCCGCGCCTTTAACGCCAACGGCAAATATGTTGGCAGCAATGTGGTGGATATTAAAATCAACATCGAGGCAAATTGAACAGAGCTTTTCAAAATGAGCGCAGGCTTCTCCGTTGCGAGAGGCCTGCGCTTTTGCAGTGCAGCAGCTTTTTGTGTTATGTCGGTCGGTAATTCCTGTGTTCCGCACGCCGTTGCCCTCTCCGTCGCCGCCTTTGGCGGCGCCACATCTCCCACAGGGAGAGCTGTCACGAAGTGACTGAGAGGGGAAAAACGAGCTGTCACAGAGTGACTGCCACCGTAGGGAACGCCGCCCTCTGTCAAGCCCACATAGGTAACACTTTGTCCAATGACATCGGTAACACTTTTTGATGAAGCAGGTTAT
>CADBPL010000088.1 GCA_902796535.1 Oscillospiraceae bacterium | reverse complement strand
TTATATGAGAGCAAATTCCTATCAACAGTTGACCGGACACGTGCGATATATTCGTTGGGAACGCATTCTTGCGTTCCGCAAAAAACGCTGTTAAATTTGACGGAACGCCGGGGGCGGCGTTCCCTACAAAATGAACCGCACAGGGATCGAACCATCGACCGTTGTGCAATTTTTTATTCTCCCGCAAATGTGAAACAGCAGCATTTTGTGTTATGGATGCATCAAAAAGAGCCATTCATTTTTGAGCGTCTTTCACGACCCCTCCGGCTTCGCTTTGCTCAGCCACCTCCCCTTGCAGGGGAGGCAAGAAGTGTGCGGTGTTGATCGCGGCAGATTTTTGCCCGAAACGCTGGTTCTGCAATCGGCTATCCGCTAACCTCTTAATTCTTAACTCTTAACTCTGACCTTTTTTGCCCTCTCCGTCACCGCCTTTGGCGGCGCCACCTCTCCCAAAGGGCGAGGCAAGGGTAGAGGTAAGAGGTAAGAAGTAAGAGTTAAGAGATTGCCGATCAATCAACAGCAACAGTCATCAGCTATCTGCTATCAGCTATCCGCTATCCGCTAATCATCTCGCCGCAGAATATTTTGCGCGCGTTTTCGGCGAAGTCTTCGCAGGTCAGGTCGCGCGTGCGTGAAGGCAGATCGTCGGGCGGGGCGAAGCCCAGCTCATACAGCCACACGCCGTCGTAGCCCGCCGCCTGCAGCGTTTGATAAAGCCGCTGCCAGTCGAGCTTGCCCTCGCCGGGCATCCAGTGGCACTCATCGACAAAATCATAATCCGAAACGTGGGTGGTCACGATTTTATCGGCTAACTTTTCGATAAAGGGCGCAAAATCCTCGCCCAGCAAATGGTTGGTGTCAAAGCAGACGCGCAGGGCTTCGTTCGCCGTGAGCAGCGTGAGCATTTCGTCGCTGTTTTTGCCAAGGCACGTGCGCGGCAGATTTTCCACGCACATCACCGCACCGATCGAATCGGCAAACACTGCCAACCGGTCGAGCGATTTTTGCGCCGTTTCCATGCGCAGCGCGCGGTCTTTGTCGGGGATCGGCTCGGCGCTCGGGTGAACGATGAAGCGCGTAATGCCCGCCTCGCCGTTGGCGCGGCGCATCACCTGCGTGAAATAATCCACGGTTTTTTCCGCCAGCGACGGTCGGGAGGGATCAATGTGGTTGAACGGCGCGAACGGCAGGTGCAGCGACCACAATTCCACACCGTAGGCCTGCGCCCAGCGCCTTGCCTGCGCAAAATCCATTGCGTCGGTTTCCGGCCGGTGATAGGAAATTTCCATGGCGGCAATGCCCGCCGCCGCGTAAGCTTCAAACAGCGCTTCGCCAAAGGGCTTGCTGCAGCTTGATAATCCGAGCTTCATTGTCATTGCCTCACTTTTCGTTTGATTCAGTAGTTACTTTTGATACACGCGCACATAGTCGACCAGAAAGTCCATGCCGCCGATGTTTTTGGAAATGTCGCCCTTGCCGCCCGCCACGCCGTTTTCGCCCGCGATTTCAATGGAGAGCAGCAAAAATTCCGGGTTTTGCGAAACGCCGCCGCGGTTGGTGCGCGCGGTTTCGCAGCCGTTGATGTAAAACACGTATTCGTCGGGCGTCCATTTCACGCCGTAGGTGTTGTATTCGTTATAGGGGTCGTTCTGCGGGTAAAAGCTGCCCACGTGATAGCCCACGTGATCGTCGCCGTAGCCGTTCCAATGCAGGTTCGAGCCGATGAGATTGCCCGTTTTGTAGGGGGCGCGGTCGGTGTAGAGCGACTCGAACACGTCGATTTCCGTGCCGTCTCTTCCGTCGTCTCCCACTTCATAAACGCCCTTGTTCATCATCCAGAACGCCGACCAGATCCCGGCGCCGCCGGGCAGCTTTGCGCGCGTTTCAAAATAGCCGTAAAGAAAGTCGTCCGGATTCGTTTCATCCGCCGGATTGGAAAAGCGCGTGGTGACGTAGGCCGTGTACCACCCGGCCTTGTAATCGCCGCCGTAACGCGCGGCCTGCGCTTCGTCCACATATTTCACCGCAATGTGCAGGTTATCGTCATGCACGCTGATCATATCCTTGTGCCAATAACCGCCGCGGCGCACGGCGCCCCAGTGGCAGCCGTCCACGTTCTGGTCGTCGTTCCATTTGTTTTTGTCAAGGCTGTCGCCCTTGAACTCGTCCGCCCAGACGAGCCGGTAGCCCTCGCCTTCCAGGTCGAGGGTCTTTTTTGTGGGGTTCATGCCGTAGCCAAGGTCGATGCGAAAAACCGACGAAAGCAGCACGACAAACGCGATAAACAAGTTTGCGATTTGAATTTTCATGCCGTTGACCTCCCGTGTTATTTTTTATGCTTCGTTGACCAGCTTGCCGCTCATGTGCTCGATCACAAGAGCGAGGCAGCTGACCCTTGAAAAAGCATTTGCCAGCTCCTGCTGCAAATACGCCTCATCCTCGGTGAATTTTCTGACAAGGTTCGTGCAGATTTCCCGCTTTTTGTCCTCGTCCTCAACAACACGCATTCGGCCGAACACGACCACGCTGTTGATATTCAGCGCCCATTCGCCGTCTTTGCGGTATCCTTCATCCATCACGCAGTAGCTGGCCTTATCGCACGCGGCAATAGCGTCCATTTTGTGCCCGACCTTTGCGCAGTGAAAATAAAGCGTGTGCTCCGCTTCGGAATACCAGTGATCCATCGGGATGCCGTAAGGGTAGCCGCCGTCACCGAGCAGGGAAAGCACGCCCCTGGGCTGTGATTTGAGCACGCGGACGCACGCTTCCGGGCTGATTTTTTGTTTGATTCTTCTCATCTCTCTGAACATTTCTTTTTCCTCAGCCGATCGGATTGATATTGATAAGTAACCAATTGATATTATACACGGTTCACCGCGCTTGTGCAACCGTTGCCGACAAAAAAACAAACGCCCGGGCAAGCCCTGCGTTCGTTCAAGTGTGATCGTGTTGATTCTGTTTTTCAGCCTTGTTTCCGGCATCCGCCGCTTTGATCGCGCCAAGGCAGTGCACGCGCACCACGCGGCAGGCGTCCGTTTCCGCAACGGCGCGCAGCAGGTTCACATAGGGCTTCACAAAAGCCGGCCTGCGCTTTGCGAGCACGCGGAACAGCTCCGGCGCTTCCATGCGCACCCTTTCATCCTCGTCGCGCAGCAGCGCGGCAAACACCGGCAGCCGCGTTTCATAAAGGTCGGGCGAATTGACCGCAATGTTTTCCGACGCCCAGATAAAGCTCAGCCGCACCTTTGCTTCGCTGTCGGCGGCAAATGAAAACAGCTTTGCCCAATACGGCTCGATCAGCAAAAACCGGCCGCGCCCGATCCGGCCGAGCGCGTTCACGGCGCGTTCGCGCAACAGCGGCTCACCGCTGCCGCAAAAGGAAGCCGCCGCGGGAACATACTGCTTGATGGAATCGGGAAAAGCAAGCCCCATTTCGCCCAGCAGCCACAGCGCCTTGGCTTTGATTTTTGTCGAATCCGATGAGAGGAGCGAAGCGACGTAAGGAATGTTTTCTTCCCATTTTGTTCTGTCTTTTGTCAGCGCGCCAAGCGCCCGATACAATTCCGGTTCTGTCAAGCGGCGTTCCTCCATAAAGTATTAAGAAAAATGAAAAAAATTATTCTTGCCTGCCGCGGTCAGATGCCGCGAAAAAGCCTCCCTTGTGTAAAGGGAAGTGGCTGAAAGCCGGAGGGATTGTCAGGCTTAATTCGCTGATTCTGTGTGATGAACAATCCCTCAGTCACTTCGTGACAGCTCCCTTTGCACAAGGGAGCCGGAATAGCCTTCATTTTATGTGAAATAATTTGTTCGCACATATTGTGAAATTTTGGCTGAAGCCAAAGTGAAATGAAATAAATCCACCCATGCCCGCAGGCATTTCACAAATCCTGCAAAGGATTTAT
>CADBPL010000087.1 GCA_902796535.1 Oscillospiraceae bacterium | reverse complement strand
TTGTAAAGCAGCGCTTCACTGACGGCGGTGGCCGCGTTCTTCAGCGAGCGCGCATTGTCCTCGGTCACAGTGAGCTTTTTCGGCGTTTTGCTTCCGAATACGCCGGCAAGCTGTGTGTCAAAGAGTTCGCCTGCCAGCTCGTTGAGCCTGGCGACACAGGCGGGATAGAATTCGTGATCGAAGTCGGGGTAATATGCCTTGTTTTCTTCATAAATCACGCTGTCGAGAGCAGCCTGATGCTGTTCCCGGAGCGCCTCCAACTGTGCGTAAAGCGATTTTTCCTCATTCAGCGTTACGGTATCGCCGTTCTTTTCCAGCGTACCGACCAGTGATTGAGACGTTACCTGATCGACTGTCATCTCATCGAGGTAAGCTTTGAACACCGTCAAAGTACTGTTCGACTGGCGGATGGTGCGCGCTTCGTTTCGTTTGGAAACGGCAGAGGCGAGAGAGGTTTCCGCTCCGCCGTCTTCTTTTGCGGTGAGGAAGGGCGTGAGGGTGTTCTGCAGCCAATCGTGGTAGCTTGCGTCACCGTTTTCATCGGCCTCAAGCAGCAGACCCTGCATTTGCGTAAGCTGCGCCTGAAGCTGCTGCAGCCGAACCTGCGTCACATGGCAGGGCGCCGCTGCGCACACGGTGCAGGCATTCTTGCCGATCAGGTCGTTGTGATTGCAGCCGGAAAGCATTGTTTTTCCGCATACATCGCACGTTCCATCGGCGTTTTCATCCTTGCAATCCGCCATGCAGTAACCGCAGATATCGCAGAGCCCGTCGTCGGAAGCTGACGTTTCGTCCACGTGGCCGCTCATACAGGCGCCGCAGATATCGCACGCCCCGTCGTTGTTTTCGTCCTTACAATTCGCCATGCACTTGCCGCATACGTCGCAAAGGCTGTCGCTGTTCTCGTCCTTGCAGTCGGCGGTGCACTTGCCGCACACGTCGCAGAAGCCGTCCGGAGCCGCGTCGGCGTTCACATGCTCGCCCATGCAGGCGCCGCAGGCGTCGCAAAGGCCGTTGGCGTAAGAATGACCCAGCGTCGTTGCGTCCTTGTGGCAGATCGTCTTGCCGCACACGTCACATACGCCGTCCATGCCGGTGCGATAGGTTTCAAATGCGATGAACGTGTATTCCATCGTGGTCGTTTTGACGTTCCCGTGTTCGTCGTAGAGAGGCTGACCGTTTTCGTCCTCGAGCTGATAGGTATAAGTCCCCTTCGCGTCCGTCCCGATCCAAACGCCGTCGGCGTTGTAATACTTGCCGTTCAGGTCGGGCCCTTGGGCGATATCGGATTCGGTGAAGCTGAGCATATTGCCGTCGGTGCAGCCGTCAAGGCAGTAACCGCAAAGGTCGCAAATGCCGTCATGGTCGGCGTCTGTCACGGCGGCATCATAACCGCCGACGCCATAAACGGCAGAGCCGACGCCGTTCTGGTCAACGAGCAGATACGCCACGTTCATGCTGTGGGTGAGCGCCCATTGCGCCGCGGCGGCGATGCTGTCAGCCGATGCGTTCTCCATTCCGGTGGTTTCCTTTTTAGGCGCACGGCGCGGAGAGGCCTTATTGACCTCTTTTTCGCTGACCAGCTGAAGCGCGCCGTTTTCATCGATCTCATATCGCTGTTCAAGGTTCCCTTTCACGATGACGGCAGAAAGCAGCTGTCCCTCATATTCTGCGACCGGCTTGGCAGGTGCAGTGTATGCCGACGTCTGCTTTGTCGTTGTCATGATTTCTTTGAGCTCTTCGGCGACAGCCGAAAGGGGAACAACGGAGATGACAAGCAAACCGCTCAGCATTAAGCAGAGTATGTTTCTCAGCGTTCTGTTCATATGGTTACCTCTCTTTGCTCAGTTCTCTTGTTTTGACTATTTCAGAATGGCAAGACGAAAGCGGATCCAATTGTAAAGGCGGATCACGAACGCCTTCACGGTTTCATAGGCGCGCTTGATCCTACCGAAGAACGAGGTGATGGGCGTATACGGCGCGGTCGTCGCTTCAAAGGGAACGCCGCTGGTTGCCGCCGCTTCTTCCGCGCCGCTGCCGGCGGGGCCGTATACGGTCAGCCACGGGTACACGGCTACGTCTTCATCGCCTTCCTCACCGAGATAGGCGCGGCACAGGGAGTCCTCGATGTCAGCCGCTTCGTACAGTTCGGTTATTTTACCGTCGAGCTCTTCAACACGCTCCGCGTAGCTGCCGTCTTCCGTTTCAACGAGCGTGTAGACCTCGTCGGCCTCGGCATACTGTGTGCCGAAATCCGCATTGATGCGCTCGATACAGAAAGCGATGCACTCGTCCAAGCTTGTGAAGTCCGTGCCGTAGTATTCGTTGAAATTGGTGAAAAACTCTTCCTCGGTCAGCCCGTTGTCGACGCCGTGCTGCATTTCGTAAGCCGCGCCGAGGTCATAGACGGCGTACGTCTTTTTTTCGATCTCATCAAGCTGCGTTTCATAAGCGACCTTTGCCGCGATCGCTTCTTCGATCGAATCATAAGTCGCCGCGTCCTTGCGGTGTCCGGCAAGGATGGCGCCGCCGAGGATGACGAGGTTTTTGTTCTGCACGGTCAGCGTTTCGGCAAAGCTTGCGTTGACGGCGCTGTAGCCGAGCTCCGTCAGCGTGGCGGGCAGCGTGATGCTGCGCGGATAGAACTCGCTGAACTCATCGCCGGGGATCGCGGTGATCCCCTCCTCAATGACCAGCTCCTTCACCAGATCAAATCGGGCGCGTGCCGCTTCAGCGGCGCTCATGTTCTCTGTGCGTGCTTCCAGAACGCGGTCGAGCTGCCAGCCGATGCAGTCGAGCATTTCCGAGGATTCGTACCCTTCCTCGTCAATTTCGACGTTGATATCGTCCACGATCGGGCCGCTGCCGCTCACGGTCAGCACGCCGCCCTCGGTCAGCGTCCAGGTGATGCCTTCGCCGCCGTCGCCGGTCGCGATCACGTCGTCATCGGCCGCAAAAGCCGTGGGCACGGCGGTAAACGCCAGCAGCAGAGCAAGCAGGAGAGCGACCCCTTTTTTCATCTGTTTCATTGTGTATTCCTCCTTGAATAGCTTTAGTAAACGGGCACGGGTCAGCTTTCCTCGTCTGTCGCGTGCTCCGCCTCTTCCCCGATATAGTGGACGCACAGCATCGTCAGGTCGTCGAACTGTTCGGCGTCCTTGACAAAGTCGTCCACGTCTTGATGAACCTGCTTCAGCAGCTCCTCCGGGCTCGCGTCGGCGTTTTTGTTCAGCGCCGCGAGCATTCGCTCCGTGCCGAACAGCACCTGCCCGGCGTCGGTCGCTTCCGGCACGCCGTCGGTGTACAGGAACAGCTTGGCGCCCGGCTCCATCTGCAGCTCATAGTCCTTATAGCGCATCCCGTCCATTCCGCCGATCACGAAGCCGTGCTTGTCTTTTACCAGCTCAAAGCTGCCGTCAGCGTGCTTCAGCACCGGGAATTCGTGCCCCGCGTTGGCGGCGGTGAGCTTTCCGGTCGACAGCTCGAGGATCCCCAGCCAGACCGTGACGAACATTTCCTCACGGTTGTTGGCGCAGATCGCCGCGTTGGTATCGGTGAGGATCTGTGCCGGAGACTTGCCGAGCATGGCGTTGTTCGCCAGAATGATCTTAGACGCCATCATAAACAGCGCCGCCGGGATGCCCTTGCCGGAAACGTCCGCCATGACCATGCACAGGTGGTCGTCGTCCACAAGGAAGTAATCGTAGAAATCGCCGCCGACCTCTTTGGCGGGTTCCATCGACGCATAAATAACAAACTCCGGGCGGTTCGGGAAGGCCGGGAAGATGTTGGGCAGCATATCCGCCTGGATCTTGGTCGCCAGCGCAAGCTCGGTGCCGATCCGTTCCTTTTCGGCCGTGATCTTCGTCAGGTTTTCGATATACGCCTGGATCTGCTCTTCCATCCGGTCGATCGAGCCTGCCAGCGTGCCGATCTCATCCGTGTTGCGGATGGTCTGCTTCAGCTTGGTTTCGGCCACGGTGTTCTCGGTCGAGAAGCGCGTCGCTTCTTCGGACATCAGCTTCAGCGGATGCAGGAGCGTGCGGTGGAGGAACACGCTCTGCACGAGGATCACAACGGCCGCCAGACAGAGCAGCGCGATCAGGATCCTGTTCATGAAGCTGTTGCGCATATTGGTCAGAACGTCCATTTGTCTTTGAACGCAGAGCAGGGCTTTGACGTCGCCGTCGCTCGCTTTGAGCGGCACGATCATCGTGATGTGCGCGTCGGTCTCAATGTAGCCTTTGTCGCGGATCAGCATTTCACGCTCGGCGGTCTGATCGTAAAGCGCCTTGTATTTCATGCGGTATTCATCGTTGGTCGTTTCCCGCAGATAGCCGAAATCATATTTTGAAAATTCGCTGTTGTGGTCGATCGTGGAAAAGATAAAGCGAATATGCGCATAATCCGTGGTGTCGGGGATAATGACGTAAATGAACGTGGAACCGGAGGAATTGCAGAGCCGATCCAGACTGCTCCACACTTCCGCATACATTTCGCCCTCGCCGCCGCTTTGCACGTAGGTGTCTATTTCGTCGGGATCAACAAGCTGCGCCGCCGTTTTCGCGGTCAGATAGGCGCCCTCGGCATACTGTTCCAGAAACTGTGTTACATTTTTATTATTGCTTGTTTGATATAATAATTCTGATAACCGTGCCGCCGCCTTCGCGTTCGGAGATTGTCAGC
>CADBPL010000086.1 GCA_902796535.1 Oscillospiraceae bacterium | reverse complement strand
GCGCTACCCGGCGCACCTGCACGTGGATATCCTCAAGGAATACTGCGGGCAGGGCTACGGCGTGCAGCTGATGAACACGCTGTTCGACCACCTGCGCCAAAACGGCGTGCCAGGCGTGCAGCTGTTGGTGGACGCCGAAAACAAACGCGCCGTTAAATTCTATCTGAAAATGGGGTTCAAAATTCTGGCCGGCCACCCGCTGGGCAGCGCGATGGGATACCGGCTGTAAAATGAAATTGCCCGGCAATTTTCATTTTAGCGATATAAATTCCTTTCTTGCCCCGCAGGGCATATCGCGTGCGAAGCACATATCGAATCCCAACGGGATATATCGAAAATTCCGTCAGAAATTTATATCGATTCGGTATTTGTCAAAGACCAATACCGTCTCTATGTTTTTCTGCGTTTCACCACAGCTTCGGTCACGCCGGTCAGCACCGGCTCACCGTTTTGATTGACCACGTCAATGGTCACTTCCGCAAGGCCGTTTTTTTCATTGCGCACAATGAGTTTGGTCACGGTCGCCTTGCCGGTAAGAACGTCGCCGGCAAAAACCGGCCTGAGCCATTCGATTTTGGTGGATTTCCCCGCCAGAAGCTCCTCGCCGAAAAAATCCACCTCCAGATATTTTGCCCACACCGCCAAAAAAGACAGAACGCCCGGCGCAAGGAGCCGGCCGAACGGCGTGGTCTTTGCGTATTCCTCGTCTGTATGAAGCGGGACGTTGTCATATTCCCGGGCAAACGCCAGCATTTTTTCTTTTTCAATAACAGCCGGCGCAAGCTGCACCGACAGGCCGGTGGTCAGATCATCAAAATACATCGTATCCCTCCGAAACGTGATTCACGCTTTCAACGTGACTGCGATCGTGACGCAATACACCTCTTCCGCGCCGCTTTTGAGCAGGGTATTCCGGCACTCGTTCAGCGTGGCGCCGGTGGTTTTGACGTCGTCGCACAGCAGCACCGTTTTGCCGCGCAGGTCAACGCCGGGTTCCACGCAAAACGCGCCCCTCACGTTCTTTTTTCGCTGTTTTTCGTTGAGCGTGTGCTGGGTGGCGGTTTCTTTGATCTTTTCAAGCACATGCTTTTCATATTTCACGCCGAGCTGCCAGGCGACCCGTCTGGCCAGCTCGGCGCTTTGATTATACCCCCGCTTTTTTCTGCCGCGGTTCGTCATCGGCACGGCAGTGACCAGATCGATCTTCGCTTCGGGAAACACCGTCCGAAACCGATCCGCCATTTTGATGCTGAAAAAATCGAACAGATCGGTCCGCTCACGAAACTTCATCGCGTGAACGCCCTGCCGAATGCCGCCCTGATACGGGTAGACGGCCGCCAGATTCAGATCGAGCGCCTCCTTCAGGCAGGTGCATTTTTCCTTCGGCATGCCGCAGCCGATGCAGGCGCCGCCGATCTCTTTGTTTTGCTCCCGGCATTTTTTGCAAAGCTTTGTGCGCGACTGCGTGATTTTGTCGCACGCCGGGCAGCGCGCCGGCCAGATCATGGACAAAACGGTGAACCAATTGTCGCCTTTGCGGCTTTTCATTTCGGCCAAACACATCACCCCTTAAATAACAAAAGGCACCGCGGCAGCAGTACCTTTTGATGCATATGATTACAGCAATTCCACGCCTGCGTCGCGGCAGCGCTGAACCGTCTCCTTGTCCCACACCGACGCCTGCACCTCGCCCACGTGAGCCTTGCCCAGCAGGAGCATACAAACGCGCGATTGGCCGATGCCGCCGCCGATGGTGAGCGGCAGGGTGCCGTTGAGCAGCAGTTGATGGAACAGCAGCTCTTTGCGCTCGGGGCAGCCGGCCTTGTCTAACTGAGAAAGCAGCGCCGCCTTGTCAACGCGAATGCCCATGGAGGAAATTTCAAACGCGCAGTCGAGCACCTTGTTGTAAAACAGAATGTCGCCGTTGAGCGTCCAGTCGTCATAATCCGGCGCGCGGCCGTCATGCTTTTCACCGCTTTTAAGCTTGTCGCCGATCTGCATGACAAACACGGCGCCGTATTCCTTCGCGGCGGCATTCTCGCGCTGTTTGGGCGTGAGAGCGGGGTATTTTTCTTCCAGCTCGTAGGTAGAAAGGAACTTCACGTCCCGGCCGAGCGTTACATCGAGCGCCGGGTAGCACGCTTTGAGGTCGTCAAGCGTGTCGCACACAACGCCCACGATGGCGTTGACGGTGTCTTTGAGGAACTGCACGTTGCGCTGTTCGGGGGAAATCACCTTTTCCCAGTCCCACTGGTCAACGTAGATGGAATGCAGGTTGTCCATTTCCTCATCGCGGCGGATGGCGTTCATATCGGTCACAATGCCTTCGCCCACGCCGAAGCCGTATTTGTAAAGCGCATAGCGCTTCCATTTGGCAAGGGAGTGCACCACCTGCGCCACGGTGCCCGTTTCTTTGATATCGAACGCAACGGCGCGCTCCACGCCGTTGAGGTCGTCGTTAAACCCGGTGGACGCGTCGACAAAAAGCGGCGCGGAAACGCGGCTGAGGCTCAGCGCGGCGCACAGGCGGGCGTTGAAAGCATTTTTGATTTGGCCGATGGCGATCTGGGTATCATGCACATTCAGCGCAGACCGATAACCGGCGGGAATAATCGTGTTGCTCACAGCTGAAACATCCTTTCCGATAAACGCAGTATACCAACGAATTTTAGAACAAATCGTACAGTTTGTCAAGCGTTTTTGCCGGTTCCGTGCCACGAGCGGGCCGACTGCGGAAAAATGCCGCTTTTTTTCAAAAAAATCGCGCGAAAAACGCAAAATTCTTAATCTTGCCACTTGCCAAGGGGATCAGGATTCTGTATAATAGATGTGTTATTTTGTGCTGAGAAAGGAGAAAATCACAAATGAACTATTCCAGCGAAGTTGAAAAAATGTGTATCGTCGCGCAAGGCCCCAACCACGGGCCGGCTCCGATACCCGAAGAAGGTAAATGGATCCAGGCGAAAGAGATCACCGATATCTCCGCCTTCACCCACGGCGTGGGCTGGTGCGCCCCGCAGCAGGGCGCCTGCAAGCTCTCGCTCAACGTCAAAAACGGCGTGATCGAAGAGGCGCTTGTGGAAACCATCGGCTGCTCGGGCATGACCCATTCCGCCGCCATGGCCGCCGAGATCCTCCCCGGCAAGACCATTCTGGAAGCGCTCAACACCGACCTTGTGTGTGACGCGATCAACACCGCCATGCGCGAGCTGTTCCTCCAGATCGTCTACGGCCGCTCCCAGTCCGCTTTTTCCGACGACGGTCTTTCCATCGGCGCCGGGCTTGAAGACCTCGGCAAAGGCCTGCGTTCCCAGGTCGGCACGATGTACGGCACCAAGGTCAAGGGCGTTCGCTACCTCGAAATGGCTGAGGGCTACGTGACCAGACTGGCGCTCGACGCGGACGATCAGGTCATCGGCTACGAATTCGTTTCCCTCGGCAAAATGACCGACTTCATCAAAAAGGGCGACAGCCCCAACGACGCATACAACAAGGCCATGGGCACT